>WRJU01000253.1 GCA_009778425.1 Pseudomonadota bacterium | reverse complement strand
TGAACAAAAGGAATTCGCCGATTGCGACAATAATTACAACTGCCCGGTCGTCACTTCCTACCCGGAGTTGATCCGCAACAATATCGACTATCTGAAAGAAAACGGCGTTGCCATGATTCAGCCTTTTCTTTCGCTGGAGGATGAGAAAAAACTCGCCCAACAACTAACGCGCGTTTTCCCGGACATTGCGCCCGCTGAAATCCGCCGCGCCCTTGGCCTCGCATGGGCCGAACAGGTGCGCGTGAAAGCTGAAATTGCCCGAAAAGGCGAAGAAGCTATTGATTATCTTAAAGAAACGGGTAAGCATGGCATCGTTCTCGCTGGACGGCCCTATCACATCGACCCGGCCATTCACCACGGCATCCCGCAGCTCATCACTTCGCTCGGCATGGCGGTATTCACCGAAGATTCGGTAGCTCACCTGGGCAAGCTCGACGAGCCGCTACGGGTCGTCGACCAATGGACTTACCACGCGCGCCTTTACCGTGCCGCCGCGCTGGCCGCGCACGAGCCGGTGCTGGACGTGATTCATCTGAATTCTTTCGGCTGCGGGCTGGATTCCATCGTGGTCGAACAGGTTCATGAAATTCTCATCCGCCGCAGCCGGATTTATACCGGCATCAAGATCGACGAGGGCAGCAACCTGGGCGCTGCGCGCATCCGCGTCCGTTCGCTCAAAGCGGCGCTGGAAGAGCGGGGTGGCCGCCCGCCCGCGCAAATCATCCATTTCCACCCGCCGCAAAGAAAACCGCGCCCGGTATTTACCCGTGAGATGCGCGCCGACGCGACCGTTCTCATCCCCCAGATGTCGCCGATCCATTTCCAGTTCATCGACCCGGCTTTCAGGGCTTGCGGCTACCGCGTGAAGGTGCTGGAAGACGTATCGGCACAGGCCATCGACCACGGCCTACGCTTCGTCAACAATGACGCCTGTTATCCCTCTATCATTGTCGTCGGGCAGATTATCGAGGCGCTGCAATCCGGCGAGCATGACCCGACCAAGACGGCGGTGATGATCGCGCAGACCGGGGGAGGTTGTCGCGCGACCAACTATATCGGTTTCATGAGAAAGGCGCTTCAGGATGCCGGGTTTCCCGATGTGCCGGTCATTTCGTTCAACACGCTCGGCCTGGAAAAGCACGAAGGTTTCAAACTGAACCTGTCCTTGCTCAATCGCTTGATGATGGGGCTGGTGTATGGCGACCTGTTCATGCAGGTGCTGTTCCGCACCCGGCCCTACGAAAGAAAAGCGGGTTCGGCGGACGCTCTTTATAAAACCTGGGTCGAACGCTGCAAGGAAGCCGTTTTCAAGGGCAGTTTCAGGCATTTCGGGCGCAACATCCGCGACATCGTGCGGGATTTCGACACCTTGCCGCTCTCCAATGAGCGCAAGCCCCGCGTTGGCTTGGTGGGCGAAATTCTCGTCAAATTCAACCCCGGCGCCAACAACGACATCGTGCGCATCATCGAACAGGAAGGCGGCGAAGCCGTGATGCCGGGACTCATGGATTTCCTGCTCTACTGCGCCTACGACCACGATTTCAACTACCGCGCCATGTCACGCAGCAGGTTCGCAGCTCTGGCGGGTAACGCGGCCATCAAGGCGATGGAGTTTTACCGCCGAGACATGAGAAAGGCGCTATCCGCAAGCAAGCGGTTCGTCGCGCCGCCGACCATCGACCAAATCGCTTTTGGCGCAGCGCCATTTCTGTCGCGTGGCAACCAAACCGGGGAAGGCTGGTTTTTGACCGGCGAAATGGTGGAACTCATCGAACAGGGAGTTCCCAACATCATCTGCATGCAGCCTTTTGCCTGTATGCCCAACCACATTGCCGGAAAAGGCGTCATCAAGGTGCTGAAAGCAAGCTACCCGAACGCCAACATCACCGCCATCGACTACGACCCCGGCGCTTCGGAAGTCAACCAATTGAACCGCATCAAGTTAATGCTTTCGGTGGCGTTCAAAAATATGCGAATGCACCGGGAAGACGTGGTGGAGGAAGATTTCACACGCCGGGCGTAAGTGCTGCGACGTCATATTGCGGCGCGTAACGCTACGCGATACAATCCGTAGCATGATTGTCAGCTTCCGGCACAAGGGTCTTGAAACTTTCTATCGCACCAGCTCGGTGCGAGGCATACAGGCCGCTCATGCAGCGAAACTCAATCGCATTCTTGGTTTGCTGGATGTGGCAACCGGTCTCGTAGACCTAAGCATCCCGGCATTCAAGCTACATCCTCTCAAGGGCGACCTGCAAGGGCACTGGGCAGTATGGGTCAACGGGAACTGGCGTGTCACGTTCCGGTTTGTCGGAACCGATGTCGAATTGGTTGATTATCAGGATTATCATTGAGGGAACAAATCATGATGAAAAACCCACCCCATCCCGGTGGATTGTTGCGCGAGGATGTGCTTGTTCCGTTGGGTCTGTCCGTGAAGGAAGCCGCCGAACGCCTTGGCATATCTCGGGTGGCGTTATCGCGTGTTCTCAACGGCCATGCGGCAATCAGCCCGAATTTGGCGATACGGCTGGAAATGGCGGGCATCAGCACGGCACGGGCATGGTTGTCGATGCAGGCAAACTATGATTTGGCGCAAGCAATGAAGCATGAGCAGCCTGCGGTAAGGGCGTTGGCTACCGTGTAAAAGAGCAGACATAAGCGCGCGAAGCCGTCTTAGAGTATCTTTGCGCAATCAGCCTACCATGACATGAAAGCACAGCCCAAAAACCCCTACTAGCATTACCGTTGACGCTTGGCGGGCACTCTTTCTAGACTTGAGGTTTACAACATTTTTCCCTGGACGAGGACAAAAATGAGCGAATCCCGTATCCACAATGCTGCTTTGCGCGGCAAGATCATGTCGGCAGACGAAGCCGCCACCTTCATCAAACCCGGCGACAACATCGGCGTAAGCGGTTTCACCGGTTCGGGCCATCCCAAGGAAGTCCCGCAGGCGCTCGCCCGACGGATCGCCGCCGCGACCGAACGCGGCGAGACTTTCCGCGTTGGCCTGTTGACAGGCGCATCCACCGCGCCCGAACTCGATGGCGCGCTTTTCAAGGTCAACGGCGTTTCCATGCGTATGCCCTACCAGTCCGATCCGGACTGCCGCAACCGAATCAACAGCGGTGATGCCTGGTACATGGATGTTCACCTTTCGGAAACGGCGCAAAACGCGGCTTGGGGGCATTACGGCAAGCTCGACGTTGCCCTGATCGAAATCGTTGCCATCCTCGAAGATGGGCGGCTGGTTCCGTCGACCTCGGTGGGTAACAACCCCACTTGGCTGGACTTGGCAGACCGGGTGATTCTTGAAGTCAACGCCGGCCTGAATCCCAGGCTCGAAGGCATGCACGACATCTATTCCGTCGCCCTGCCGCCGAATCGCCAGCCCATTCCGATCACCAAGGCCAGCGACCGTATTGGCGACCCTTACCTGAGAGTCGATCCCGCCAAGATCGTCGCTGTGGTCGAGACGAATTGTCCCGACCGCGACACCCAATTCTCCGCTCCGGACGAAAACTCGCGCCTCATCGCGGGCCACATCCTCGATTTCCTCCAGTATGAAGTCGACAAGGGGCGTATCCCGGCGAATTTGTTGCCGCTGCAATCGGGCGTGGGTAACGTTGCCAACGCGGTGATGGCGGGCTTGAACGATGGCCCCTACGAGAACCTCACCGCCTACACCGAAGTCTTGCAGGACGGCATGCTCGACATGATCCGCTCCGGCAAACTGGTCTGCGCTTCGGCCACTGCCGTGTCGCTCTCCAAGGCCGCCCTGGCAGATTTCAACGCGAACCTTGACGCCTACCGCAAGTGCATCATCCTGCGCCCGCAAGAAATCAGCAATCACCCCGAGATCGTCCGTCGGCTTGGCATCATCACGATGAACGGCATGCTCGAAGCCGACATCTACGGCAACGTCAACTCTACCCACGTTCTCGGCTCAAGGATGATGAACGGGCTGGGCGGTTCCGGCGACTTCACGCGCAACGCCTACCTTTCGATCTTCATGACCCCGTCGCTGGCCAAGAACGGCGCGCTTTCCTGCATCGTGCCGATGGTCTCCCACGTCGACCATACCGAGCACGATGTACAGGTACTCGTTACCGAACACGGCTTGGCCGACCTGCGCGGCCTCGCGCCGCGCCAGCGCGCCAAACTGGTGATTGAAAAATGCGCCGATCCCAAATTCCGCCCCGCCCTCCGGGATTACCTTGCGCGCGCCGAAAAGAGCGCAAACGGCCAGCAAACCCCGCACCTATTGGGCGAAGCGTTTGACTGGCATTTGCGCGCGCTGAAGGGCGAGTCGATGTAAGCCGCGAGTTGATGCGGGTTGTATGCAAAATCGCCTGACACAGCGTGTCAGGCGATTTTGTTTTTATCTTCGCAATGCAATTTTGCGAGAAAGGAGAGGTAATTCATTGATCACGCTTTATTTTCCATTTTTTCGATTCTTTGACCAAGGTTAGCTGGCTTTTTTCAGTTTTGCCGTTCACGAACTTTATTTCTATTTCGACATGGGCAATGTCGTCATTCTTGTCGATAAATTTCAGTGCAAGAGTCTCTAGCCCCCCATTTTCCTTTATCACGGAATGCTGCTGATCCATCTTTTTATCCAGCGCATTCAAATCCTCATTTGTCGCGTCCTCCAGTGCAAAGCACTCAGCGGCCTTTGCAACTTTATTCTCGGCAATGGCCTCTAGATAGTTCCTGACAACGTACTCCGGTTTTTTGGCTGAACAGCCGGTAAGCAGAGCAAAAGCGAAAAACGCCCCCAAAAAAATGGCTAGCTTGCGGGTGTCGACAGCAAAGAAACGCGACATCAGAATTCTCCTGACAAATAACAATAAAAACGATGGAAAAACATTATGTTCCCGGCACTTCGTAAGGCAGCTCAAGGACTTGCACGCAAGGCCCGTCTGGCGTCCCGACGCGAATTTCAGCGCCCGTATGGGCATACTCCGTCCGGATGACGGCCAGCGCCTCACCCCCTTCGGGCAATGGCGCGAAGTTGACGATGGCCCCCACCGCTTGCCCGTCTCCGGATTCCGGGGCGTAGAGCGCCGTACCGGCAGCGATGCCCTCAGCGGATGCCGGCGAGGAGAGGGCAATGCGGAACATGCGCCGCTTCGGTTTGCCCAGGTGCTGCGTGCGGGCGATGATTTCCTGGCCGGGATAGCAACCCTTGGTGAAACTCACGCCGCCGATGATCTCGAAATTGAGCATTTGAGCGACAAAGGCTTCCTGCGTGGCGGCGGTGACGAGCGGCAGCCCTGCGCGAATGGCGGCAAGCTGCCAACTCGCGGTGCTGCCTGCCGTAACGCCGGTCTGGCGCAGCATGTCGAAGACGGCAGGCGCTTCGGTTGCGGGCAGATCGAGGATGAAAAGGTTCTCCTTGAGCCGGATTGTGGAGACAGTCTGCCGCATGTCGACTTCCGGCACGGGCAACGCGGCGCGCGATAGATACTCGCCCGACATGGATCCGGCAAGGCCGATGAGCACCCTTTCCTGTTCCGGGAGGGCGAGCTTTACTTTTGCGCGGAGGATGTAGTTGCTTAGTTTTTTGAGCAGGGTTGGAACGAGGTCGGCGGAGGCCGCGAGGCACAGGCCGTCACCATCGCGCCAGAGCAGGAAATTCGCCAGCATGCGGCCCTGCGCGGTGTTGAAGCTCGTCCATTGCACGGCATTTTCGGTGAGACCGGCCACGTCGTTTGAAAGCAGCCTGTTCAGGAAACCGCTTGCCTCTTCGCCCGTGGCGCGGATCAACCCGAGGTGGAGAAGCGGCACGGCCACGGCGTTGTGAGCCAGCGCTTCAACATCGGCATGCGGTTCGCCGAAATTTACGGACGGGGGCAAGGGATTGGAATCGAAGCGCGCGCCCACGCGCGCAAGATAATTTGTCCAGTTGATCATTCGGCGCGATAGAAAGTCGGGAGGCAGTTATTATAGTCCCCCCTCGATACCCTCTCGCCCTCCTTCCCAGATCGCCCATCGATGAAAAAATTCATTCGCCGCCTCATACGAATAGCCATCTGGCTCACGCTGATGGCCATTTTGGCTGTGGCTCTTCTGGTGTGGGTCGGGTGGTGGTATGCACAGCAACCCTTGAAGGTGAGGGGGGGGGTTACTGAATTCACCGTGCCGCGCGGGATGGCGATGCGGCAGGCCGCCAACGTGATCCGGAATTCCGGGGTAGCGGCTGACCCGCGCTTTCTCTCGACGCTGGCGCGCCTCTCGGGGCGAGCGCAACAGATCAAGGCGGGCACTTACCGGGTCGAGGCCGGGATTACGCCCTGGGATTTGATCATCAAGCTCGAAATGGGGGATGTGGCGCGCGGGACGGTACTGCTGGTCGAGGGTTGGACTTTCCGCCAGATGCGGGCCGCGCTGGAAAAACACCCGGATTTGCTCCAGGACACCGGGGGCCTTTCCGATAACGAAATTCTTGCCCGTATCGGCGCGAGCCAGAAGCAGCCCGAAGGATTGTTCTTTCCCGATACCTATGTGGTCACCAAGGGCGACAGCGCGCTTTCCGTGTTTACAAGAGCCTATCAGGCCATGCAGAAACGGCTGGATAAAGAATGGGAAGACAAGACGCGCGACCTTCCGCTGAAGTCTCCCTACGATGCGCTGATCCTGGCCTCGATCGTGGAGAAGGAAACCGGGCGCCACGAAGACCGTACCCGCATCGCCAACGTGTTCATCAACCGTCTGCGGGTTGGTATGAAGCTGCAAACCGATCCCACGGTCATCTACGGGATGGGCGAAAAGTTTGACGGCAAGCTGCGTCGTAGCGACCTGGAGGCCGATACGCAGTGGAATACTTATATCCGAGCCGGTTTGCCGCCGACACCCATCGCAATGCCGGGGCGGGAGTCGTTGCGCGCCGCGCTGCATCCGGAAGGCGGGGACATGCTTTATTTCGTCGCATGCGGTAACGGCAACAGCGTGTTTTCGCGCACACTCGGCGAACACAACAAGGCGGTGGATCGTTGCCAGCGCAAAAAGGGAACACCGAAAAGTTGAATCTATCGACCATGAAAATATCTGGACGCTTCATCACTTTCGAGGGCGTGGACGGCGCAGGCAAAAGTACGCAGATTGGCTTGCTCGTAGAGGCGTTACGCGCGCATGGACTCGACGTGCTCTGTACCCGTGAGCCCGGCGGCACCCATCTTGGCGAAAAACTGCGTGAGGTGTTGCTCGGCATGGAAATGAATGTCGATACCGAAGCGATGCTGATGTTCGCCGCGCGCCGCGAACATCTGGCGGCGGTGATCGAACCGGCGCTGGCGGCGGGAACCTGGGTCGTGTGCGACCGTTTCACCGACGCGACTTACGCTTACCAGGTGGGCGGGCGCGGGCTGGAAGCGGCGCGTTGCGACGCGCTCGAAGCCTGGGTGCATCCCCGCCTCAAACCCGACCTCACCCTGCTGTTCGATCTGCCGCCCGCGCTGGCGGCGGCACGGATGGCGGCCAATGGAGCCGAACCCGACCGTTTCGAGCGGGAGCAGCGCGGGTTTTTCGAGCGTGTGCGCGCCGCCTATCTGGAACGGGCGCGACGCGAACCCATGCGTTTCCATGTCATCGATGCCGCGCAGGAACCACGCGCCATTGCCCAGGAAATTGCCTCGGTGTTCAAAGAGAAGGCATGGCTGTGATCCATCCCTGGCTTGAACCGCTGTGGGCGCAATGGATGGCGCTCGGCGAGCGTTTGCCGCACGCGCTGCTCATCTCTGGCGCGCCCGGCCTCGGCAAGCGCGATCTGGCCGAGGCATTGGCGGCAAGGCTGCTGTGCGAGTCGCCACAAACCGATGGACAGGCTTGCGGGCATTGCCTGCCCTGCCAGTGGCGCATATCGGGAAACCATCCCGACCTGCACCGGCTATCCCCGGAAAATGGGGAAACGCAGCCTCAAACGAATGAGGCTGCGGGCGATGAACCGAGCGGCAGCGAAAACAAGGCAAAGCCAACCCAGGCAGCAACCCAGATCGTCATCAACCAGGCGCGCGCGCTGCAAGAGGCGTTGTCTGTAACCGCGCATCGCGGCGGAAAACGGGTGGTCATCGTCGATCCAGCCGAGGCGATGAATGCCTTTACCGCCAACGCGCTCCTGAAACTGATCGAAGAGCCGCCGGACGGATGCGTTTTCCTGCTCATTTCGTCTGCGCCGCGCCGCCTGTTGCCGACCATCCGCAGCCGTTGCCAGCAATGGCATGTGCCGCGCCCCGACGCGGACGCCCTGCGGCGCTGGCAGGCAGGGCAGGAGCGCGAGGAGCGCACCCCCGCCAGTCTGCTGGCGCTGTGCGGTGGCATGCCGTTGGCCGCGCGCCGTCTGTCCGCGCAGGGCGGCGGAGCCTTGTTCGAGCGCTTCATGAACGACCTGGGCGTGGACAGGGTCGACCCGCTGCGCCTCGCCGCGCAGTGGGAAAACTGGCTCAAAAAGGACAAGGCAGCGCTTGCCGCCGGTTTCAGCCTCATGACGCTGGTCGAGTGGATGCAGCGTTGGGTCAGCGACCTGGCCGCGCTGCGACTTGGCGGGCGTGTGAGATATTTCCCGGCGCAGGCCGAGCGTTTGGCGATACTTTCCGCAGGGGCAAGCGCGGCCTCACTCGTCGGCTGTTACAATGAATTCATCAATATCCGGCGGGTGGCAGCCCATCCGCTCAATATGCGGTTGTTCCTGGAAGACATGTTGATGCGCTATGCCCGTGTATTCAAAGGAGTCCGTCCATGAGTCATTCCAACATCCCGCAGCCCCGCTCGGCGCGGCCAAGCGTACTGTCGATGAACATCGGCTCCAAAGCCGCGCTCTATGCCGCCTATATGCCCTACCTGATTCATGGCGGCATCTTCCTGCCCACCACCAAGCATTACGCCTTGGGCGACGAAGTCTTTCTGATGATTCAGTTGATGGACGACCCGGCCAAGTATCCCGTAGCGGGCACGGTCGTGTGGATCACGCCCGCTGGCGCGCAACGCAACAAGGCGCAGGGCGTAGGCGTACAGTTGGCTGCGGATGAGACCGGCAAGGTCGTCAAGCAGAAAATCGAGCAAATCCTCGCGGGGCATCTCAACTCCAGCCGACCAACTCACACACTTTGATGCTTGTTTGATTGATGCTCGTCGATTCCCACTGTCACGCTGATTTTCCCGAACTGGCCAAGCGAGAATCCGAAGTGCTCGCTGCGATGGCCGCCAACGGCGTCGGGCAGGCAATTTGCGTAGGAGTCCGTATCGAGGATTTTCCGCGCTTGCGCGCGCTCGTCGACCGACATCCGGAATACTGGGCCTCGGTTGGGGTGCACCCCGACAACATCGGCTGTGAGGAGCCAGACATCAATCGCCTGTGCGAACTCGCCGACGACCCCAAGGTCGTGGCCATCGGCGAAACCGGGCTCGACTATCACTGGCACAAGGACGCACCCGAGTGGCAGCGCGAGCGTTTCCGTACCCATATCCGCGCCGCGAAAGCTTGCGGAAAACCGCTCATCGTGCATATGCGCGAAGCCGCTGCCGATACCCTGCGCATCCTACAAGAAGAAGAAGCCGGTGTCTGCGGCGGGGTCATGCACTGCTTCACCGAATCGCTTGAAATCGCCGAAGCTGCGCTGGCTCTCGGTTTGTATATTTCATTTTCCGGTATCATCACCTTCAAGAACGCTTCCGCGCTCAAGGCCGTGGCCGCGAGCGTGCCGCTCGACAGATTGCTGATTGAAACCGATTCGCCCTACCTTGCGCCAGCGCCGCATCGTGGCAAAACCAACGAACCGGCCTGGGTGAAACACGTCGCCGAAGAACTGGCCGTCCTGCGTGGCGTACCGTTCGCCGTCATTGAGCAAGCGACGACCGAAAACTTCTTCCGCCTGTTCCGTCATGCCCATCCTGCCTGAATCCTTTCGCGTTTTCCTGCGCAGCAAGGCTCCCGCCGCTTTACTGGCCGTCCTCGCTTTCTTCTTCCTGGCGACGCCGCCCGCCCAGGCTGGAAACCTGGAAGAGGCGCTTGCCGCCGCCCAACGGGGCAATGCCGACGCCCTCTCCAAATTTCTTAAAAGCGGCGCGGTTTCCCCCAATGCCGAGGATAAGGACGGCAATTCGCTGCTCATCCTCGCCGCCCGCGACGGCCACGTTGAAGCGGTAGAAGCCGTGCTGCGTTTTCGTCCCAAGGTCGACTACCGCAACCGTACCGGCGACTCGGCCCTGATGCTCGCGGCCTCACAAGGCGACATGAAACTGCTCGACCTGCTGCTTGCCAATGGCGCCAAAACCAACCCCCCCGGTGACAAAAACGCCTGGACAGCGTTGCACTACGCCGCGCTTGAAGGCAAACTTCCCATCGTCGAACGCCTGCTTGCCGTCGGCGCGGACATCAACGCCCTGACGCCCAACCTCTCCAATGCCCTCATGCTTGCCGCCCGCAATGGGCACATCGACATCGTGCGCCGCTTGCTGCAAACGCCCATCGACCTCAACCGCCGCAACGACCGAGGATTGACCGCCGACGAGTGGGCGCTCTCCAAGGGCAACACGAAAATTGCCGACCTGATCGTGGAAGCGCGTACCGCTCGGGCTCGCCGCTGACCTCCCTGGGACGCTTTCCCGCTTGACACGCCCGAACCGTCCCCTATAATGGCGGACTTCCCCCGAGCGGGAATAGCTCAGTTGGTAGAGCGCAACCTTGCCAAGGTTGAGGTCGCGAGTTCGAGACTCGTTTCCCGCTCCATCGCATCTTTCCGGGGGAATTCGCCAACGTTCGCCAACGTCCGCAAAACTCGCCAAGCGACTGAAAATTAGAGGCTTTTTTGCTTCACCCATCGCTTGATGAGTCCGCCAACGTCCGCCAACGTCCGCCAGCAGCCGCAAAAAAAATGTACATTGAAATGTACATTGGCTGAACATCCAATCCGGGTAAGATCAGAATCAGCTTTTTGCTGTGATGAGCGTGGAAGTCAGTATCAGATTTCGTCTCCTGCCTAAAGGAGCACGTTCATGGCACTCACTGACACGGAAGTCAGGTTATCCAAGGCCAAAAGCAAGTCCTATTCTCTACGCGACACCGAGGGACTCTCCCTTTTTGTTGCCACAACCGGCGTCAGATCTTGGCATTTTCGCTACCTCTGGAATGGCATCCCGAGGCGATACTCTCTGGGAACCTACCCGGCTATATCACTCAAGCAGGCACGTTCCCTGCGTGACGAAGCACATCAGATGCTTGCCCAAGGCATTGAGCCCTTAACAGCCCGCCGCCAGAAAACAGCCGAGGCCAACATCGCACAAGCCAACACATTCAAGATCATCTACGAAAAGTGGTTCACGCATCGGTGTCTCACCCTCAAGGAAGGCCGCCAAACGGCTCGCAGTTATATTCAGCGGGTCTTTGACAAAGACGTTCTGCCCTTCATCGGGAAACGCCCTGTCAGCGAGATCAAACGTGCCGACCTCCTTGATCTTCTTGCACGGGTCGAGGAGCGTAAGGCGTTCTCAGTTGCCGAAAGGATCAGGGGATACCTCAACCAGATTTATCGTTATGCTTTAGTAATTCTCCCCAGTCTGGAATACAACCCAGCGACCGATCTTGATGTAGTGGCTGCCCCCCAACCCCCCGTGCAGCACAACCCGCATCTTCGGATGGACGAACTGCCCAAACTGTTGCAGAGAGTGCGCTCCTACCGGGGAGATTTTCAGACTCAGCTAGGGTTGCGGTTGTTGTTGCTTACTGGCGTTCGCACTGGGGAACTGCGGCAAGCCACTCCCGATCAATTCGATACTGAGCGGGGGCTATGGGTCATCCCGCCAGAGGACGTTAAGCAGTTATTTCTGAAGATGAGCCGCAAACGCCTGAATCCGAGCGACATCCCTCCCTATATCGTTCCGTTGTCAATCCAGGCGATTGAGATCGTCAAGTTCATGCTCAATCGGTTTGAACCTGAACAACGCTACCTCTTCCGTCATAGAAAAGACCCGCAACTCAAGATCAGCGAAAACACGCTCAACCAAGCTCTCAGGGGCATCGGCTACCGTGACCTGCTCACCGGGCACGGCATCCGGGGAACCCTCTCAACCGGGCTCAACGAGATTGGCTACCCATTGAACTGGATTGATGCGCAACTCTCGCATGCTGATCCGAACAAGGTAAGTGCGGCCTATAACCATGCTGAGTACGTCGAACAGCGAAGGGCCATGATGCAGGATTGGGCCGACCGGCTCGATCTGCTCGAACAGGGCATGGTTGAGAAGGCGCTCACCCATATAAGCATCGGACATGTTGGAATGCCGGTCGCGGCACCCGAACCAAAAGTCGTGTACCCGCAATTCGGCCAGAACCGCAAAGCGGCCACACAGTCTGCACCGCCTGACAGCCCAGCGCAGCCAACCCCGCTTTTCAACAAGCCACAGCCACCGGCTTCGCTGTGCAACAGGCTTTCCGCAGTAGTCGCCCCACGTACGCCCGTATCAGAAGAGCAGCGCAAACGCATGGAGCAAATCGACACGTTCGACTTACCACACAACCTGCCGGTGGCCACCTTTGCCCAGATGGCGGGCAAATCCATACGCACACTCAACTATCAGATCGCCACGGGTCATTATTTGGCCCTGACCCTGGGAAACCGAGGCAAGCGCATCCCGGACTGGCACCTTGACCCCCATAAACATGCACTGATCGAAGCGGTCTTGAAACTCACGGACTGCACCGACCACTGGCAGATTTACCGCGCACTTTCAAGCCCAGACTCCAGGCTCAAGAATCTTCCCCCCATTGAACTTGCCAAATCAATGGAGCGGGTAACGCTTGTGATGGCCGTTTGCGAAAGGCTGAAAGAAAGCATGGCATCAAAAGCTGTCGCAGTTTGATTCGAGGCAACGCACCAGAAGCCGCCTATGCCCTTCCGGCGTGGCGGCTTTTCTACGTGATGGGATGAAAATTTTAGCCGCTAAAACGCCGGCATCTGAATACAGGGTCGTTTATTCGGACTTTATGCTGGGCAGGCTTTCTACGTCTGACAAATTCAGCATGTCCATTTTATGCCGAATTGTGGTTTACATTGTGGTTTACAAATTGATTTACATTTGGTTTATTTCTGTTTATTCATAGCGAAGTTTAGCTAAAATATTCCTGTTTACTGCGAAATTTCAAAATTTGAACTGATAGGAAAAGACGTATTCTTTCAGGCGTCTAGCCGTATTTGAAAAGTGAATTAGTTCCGACTTTTCAGCAACCTAATCACTTAAATTTGAAGGTTATTTTGTCTGAAGAAAGATGATGAAAACGCAAAATCCAGCTAATCAAATACGGCTATAAGAAAAAGTTCACATTAAAATATTTCAAAAATTTATAGATTCATGACGATGCGCCGATACCCGAGAAGAAAAATCGGGGAGGCATTCTTTTCGATTAAACGCTGGACGCTGCTGCCGATCCATCGTCAACTCACGGCATCCGAAAATTGTCCGCTGCATAACAAGTGAGAATTTCGCATGAATGACAACATCACGCTCGAAGAACTCATTGAACGGATCGTGAAAAAACTCAGGCCGACACCAACGCACGAATGTAGTGCAAACCTGCCGCCGTTATTTGGCTTTGGTCAGCATGATGAAACCCGCATATTGGCCATTGAGTCTGTTGAACAGCGCACCAGCCTGAAACGCACTGCCATCTACGAACTGATTGGGCAAGGCAGCTTCCCGAGGCCGATCCCCCTGACGGACAGGCGAAAGGGGTGGGACACCCGCGAAGTCGACAAATGGATCGAGGATCGCAAACTGCTACGGGATTGTGATGAATCGTCAAGCACAGGACAGTCAACATGACTGTCGTGAGCATTGTCAATACAAAGGGCGGAGTCGGCAAGACCACCGTAGCCGTAAACATCGGAGGTTTCTGTGCCGATGCCGGATTGCGCGTACTACTTATCGACCTCGACTACCAAGCCACACTGACGCAGTACTACCCTCTTGTCAGTGTCGCGCCAATGGGCGTCTACGAATTCATTACGAATAACGAACAGAACCCGGAGCACTACGTTTCCCAAACGTGTTTTGAACGGCTCGATGTTGTCTATGCCGATGAGCGCTGCCGGGGGCTCGATTCATTGCTGCGTGATGCTGACGATGGCCGGTTGAGGCTGCACAACCTGCTCCCAGCCGTCACAGCGCACTACGACCTGATCGTGCTCGATACCCAAGGGGCACGGAACGCTACCCTTGCAACGGCAATGCTGGCAAGCGATCTGGTGCTCTCGCCAGTCATGCCGGAGATGCTGGCAGCGCTGGAACTCAAAAGCGGCACGGTGCTGGCGCTATCGGGAATCGCCTCTTACCAGCGGCTCGGCATCCCCATTGCGCCGCTACGGGTTCTGTTCAACCGCGTGCACCCGATTTCCAGCAATGCTGTTGTCGTCCAGGATGCTGTGCGCAACAGCATCATGGAACATGCCGGAGTCGAAGCCCTTGATTCGTGCATCCCCGCCTCCGAAGCGTTCCAGAAAGCCTCCGCGAAATCCATCCCCGTGCACCGGGCTGAAACCAGGCAACCGAATAACCGCCGAACCCCCTCGGCCCTTGAGATTATCAGGTCGCTTGTTCTGGAACTCTTCCCGAGGCAGGACTGGCAAGAACTGTTCAAGAGGGTCACGGGTAAGAAACCTTTCGCGCGTGTGCAGGAAGGCAACCGATGACTTGCCCGCCCCAATGCACGAAATGCAGCGCACGGATGCAGCGGTTCATCGGCTTTGCGAAGGGGTGCGGCTGGCGTTTGCTTTGCGACGGCTCAGGCCAACGGGTTTTTTTCAAGCAGGGGATGCCAACCATCTATACCTGGCTCAAGGGCGAAGGGGAACTCGTCCCGATGAGAGAAGCAAGGTGCCATCATGGCTAATCTCACCGTCGACGAGATTGCCGCGCGCCTGAACCTGGTTCCATCGGCTCCCCGCCCAGAGGTTACAACGTTGAGCGCCCCCTTGGCCGATCAAGCGATGCGGCTCAACGTCCGGGACATCAGAGCGTTTGAACATAACCCGCGCCGGGTAAAAAGCCCAATTTACGAGGAACTCAAGGAATCAATCCGGCAGCGCGGCCTTGAGCAACCCCTGGTTGTCACACGACGGCCTCACGAAGACCACTATATCGTTGCCCGTGGCGGGAACACGCGGCTGCAAATCCTCAAAGAACTTCAGCAGGAATGCCAGGATGGGCGCTTTGAACAAATTGACTGCCTCTACACGCCCTGGGTCAACGAAGCACGGACACTTTCATCGCACCTGCTCGAAAACGAAGCCCGCAGCAGTTTGCTGTTTATTGAAAAAGCATTGGCTATTCAAAAGCTCCAAAGCCTGTACGAAGAAAGCAACAACCATCCCATGACACTTGATTCACTCGCGCTGCGCCTCAAGGAGGATGGCTGCGCGCAGGATAAAGGTGCCCTTAGCCGGATGAGAGATGCGATTCGGATTCTGCTGCCCGCGATTCCGAACCTGCTTTTTGAGGGGATGGGTCGCCAGCGAATTGGCAAGCTCGTCACTTTCCATAACGAATGCGAGCGATGCTGGGATGAGTTCGCGCCTACCGCGAACCCTACGATTGATTTCGCGGAATTCTTTCGGGAGGAATTGGCTGAATTTGACGGGTACCCCCTGGCGGAATTCTCGCAAAACGTGGTCGAGGACACGATCATCGGCAAGATGGCTCCCATTTTGGGGCGAGTCTATGCAGACATCGAAGAAATGGTGCGGGCCGAAGAAAACCTGATTCATCTGCGCACCCACTTTCTCAATACCCCGGCTGGCAAATTCGTGGAAATCCCCCTGCCTCCCCCTCCGCCCTTGCCTGCCACGGCAGCCGTTGCGCCAAACCCTATCCCGGCCATTCCCGCTTTACCGGCACGGAAAGGGAGTGTACCGGCGCATCCTGCCACGACCAAACGGGTCGACTCGATCAAGACGATGTTGAGGGAGCAGGTCGGCGACGACCTGAGCTTGCAACAGGATGGTCTTGATCCGTACTCAGAGATTGAGACTGAGGTTGAAGCAGAACCTTCCGCCGGTGGCCTTGAGCAGCGGGAGGAAAATGCCCGTTCCTTGCGCAAGAAAATCGCTCAACTCGCACAAGAAACTGCACAAGCCGTCGAGCCTGAGATCCGAATTAACGAAACAGACGACGGAACCGGATATGCAGTCCGCGTAGCACCAAAAGAAAAACTGAAGAATTGGACAACGACAGCGTGCATGACAATGTGGTTATTGCGCGATTTGTCCGGGGCAGCAGACCCGAGGCCGCTTGCCCATCTTGGCGGGCTGCTTTGCGGCGTGCCGCAGGCCGTTCCCCGGCTTGAAGATGTGGCGTTCTCGAAACTGATTGACCTGATCCATCAGATCAGGCTTTTGATGGACACCGTATCTGCTCCCTTGCAGGACACGGCCAGCTACGCCGACTCCTACCACGACAGGAAAGCCTGCGATGATGACGAGCCAACAAACGCTGAATAGTGCCGTCGTCGGACAGGCCCTTCAGGATCTGCACAACGGACATTATTCCAAAGTGCGCGCGCGGGGCTTCTGCGACGAACTGATCGAAGCCCTGAAACGCCCGGAAGTGGCAGCGGCGCTGGCGAAATCAAACATTCAATGGGTCACGACATCCGTAGACAACGAGAAGGCCATCAGGATCGCGAACCAAACGAACAAGCTTGTTGAAGATGCTGCGCTCATTGACCGGATGCTGAGGGCGGGCGCGAGCACCGATCAAATATCTTCTTGGTATGGCATTTCGCATCAGGACGTAGGCTCCCTTCGAAACATCCTGAAGCTTCCCACACGCAAGGGTAGGCCAGAAGGACTTACCAAGGACGAAGAGGAAAAATTATGGGAACACTGGTCCAATGCCACCAATCCGAGAAAAAACGACAAACCGCTTGACCTGACTGATTCAGAAAAGCTGCGCATGTTCGCCTTGGAAACCGCCGAAAGGCTCGACATCCCGATGGCAGCGGTCTGGGGGGCTTTCCAGGACTGGATGGCCCGTGGGGTGTAGGCCATGTACTGGATCGAAGAAGAAAACGCGCTCATTTACCGGATGCTGAAGGCGGGAGCAAGCAGCGCGCAATTATCTCAGTGGTTTGGATTGACACACGGGGAGATTGCCGAGCTGCGATCCAAACTGGAACTTCCTGCGCGCAAAGGAAGGCCCAAGGGGCTCACCTGGGAAGAGGAGGCAGCCCTGTGGGAACATTGGCTTAAGGCCAAAAAGCCGAAAGGCTACAACTTTGCGCTTGTCACGACTTGCGAATTGGAACAGCGCATGTTCGCCCTGGAATCATCTGAAAAGCTCAAAATCCCGATGTCCGTGGTGTGGAGGGCTATTCAGGGCTGGATTGCCAGTGGGGGGTAAGCCATGCGCAAGACGGGCAAAGTGCCCCCCGCACAGACTCCACCAGAGGAAGTCCGGCGCCAGAGAATCGAACACGCCCGCGCAATCCGGGGCGATGGCTTCCTTTTTAGCGGAAACCGCCAGCAGTGCGTCCCGGCTGACATGCTCCTCGACCGTCGGCTTACCCCGTTGGATCGAAACGCATGGATGGCTTTCCGGTTGTTGTTGAACGATGACGGCTTGACCGCATTTCCCACGTATGAACAACTCCGCCAGCACCTCTCGGCCTCGCCCGGCGCACTCGCTTCGCCTGAAACCGTCTCCAAAGTTTTGACCGTCCTGCGCCTGACGCGCTGGCTCAGTCTGGTGGGCCGCCGCCGAGACCCGCAAACTGGCCGCCCCCTGGGCAACGTGTATGTGCTCCACGACTCGCCCCTCACCCCCTTTGAAGCGATGGAACTCGACCCCAACTACCTGGAACTGCTCGGCCATTCCCTCACGAGCAAATCCAAGGCGATTGGGACTGTCGTCCAGATCGTGCTGGAGGAGATCGCCCAAGACCCGGCCCTGAAAGCCAAGGGGCTGCCGACGCGCCTGGAAATGCTCCGGCAAAGGCTGGCAGGGCGCGATGCGCAGGAAAGTTATCCACAGGACAACGAAACCGTAGACCCAAAAAACCGTCTACGGTTTGACACTACGGAATCCGTAGTGCCCCGCAAACCCGCGAAAAATGGGGGTCTACGGTTTGAAGAGGGTGACAGTACAGTACGTAGTAGTAGTATTTATAAAATACGTACTGTACAAAACCTTTCTTCCGTAGAGGCCCCATCTGCCACGGTAAGCGCAGCATCCGCGCAGGCTCTACGGTTGCCCCAAGCCTTCACGCGCTTGCAGGAAAAACATCAGCAAGGCGCATTGGCAGCACTCGGGACACTTCCGGTTGAATTGCAGCAAGCCATCCTCGATGAGTGGGCAGAGCGCTGCCGCACCGACGCCATCAGGAGGCCCGCGCACTACCTTTTCGGGATCATCCAGAAGGCGATCCGGGGCGAATTCAACGCAACGCGCAGCAAACCGGCGGATACGCAACGGCTGATCGCGCAACCGCCGCAGCCGCCCCCGGCACCCGTGGTGGCACCCGAAAAGGCACGTTTGTACTTTTCCAGGCTGCGGGAAATGATGCACATGCCGCCCCACCAGAATAACGGAAACCCCTGAATGACGCGGGTTTCAGAGAACAGGCAACATCCCGTTGTCGTAATGTTGATCTATATCAATTTCGTTGGCAGTGCCAACAGGATTGATATAGGTCAACAAAAAACTGAACTTATATCAAATTTACCCTGTTTTGCCCGATGGTGCCGCCCTGCCCGACGCACCGCCTTGGTTCCACCCTCCGGGCAAAGCTCAAACCGGAACCAGGGCAATACCATTTTGATGCTGACAGCACGATGCCCGTGCCTCAATGATTGAGGCCATTTTTTCCATTTCACGGGCATGTGACATCATGACAAGTACCAACAGATTCAGCTACAACATGGGTGACTTTGAGGCCGAGGTCGAACTGGTGCTGGAGTCGCCCCATGCCGCAAAACTCTGGCGTGGCCGCCCCTACGACCCTTTCACCGAGTTGCGTTCCATTATCGGCATCGACGGCTATTTCACTGCTGTACACCGGATCGTGCGCGCGGCAAAGGCCGATGACCCCTACGCCGACTGGTGGCTGATGTGCCTGGAAAACAGGATTGACCTGTCCCAACAAAGCCTCAACCATGTCCTGGCGCAGGTCAAAGAGCGCCTTGTGCAACTGCCCCCCGAGTTGAAGGTGATCGAGTTCAAGAACCACGCGCCGTTTCGCACGCCCATCTTCGTCGACACGGCCCTTGGCTTCGCGGGGCTGTACCAGTTGATCGCCTTTGACCGGCTCGCCAAAGAGTTGGAGAAGGCAAGCCTGCTGGCAATGATCGACACGTCTGAACGCTCTGAATGGGGGCGTTTTGCGGCGCGCGCCGTCCGGGGCTTGTTCTATTACGCGCAAAGGTACCGCTTCACCGGCGTCGCCCGCAAAGATTTCCGGGAGATGAACGCCAATGCCCGGCGGGCTCTGGCGCGGTACGAGGAAATACCGCAGGGCGTGATTGAGGGAAGGGCGCGCGCCAAATTTGCGCCCCATACCTGGCGGGCCATGCCTGAGAGGAAAACTGCGGCAAGAAGCCAGACATTTGAGGAACTGCTTGCCAGGGACGAGAGCGAATCCGCCAAGGACGATCAGGCGATGTTGAACGACATGGACTTCGTGAACAACGCCGATGAGATGCCGAGCCCGGATGAGTTCGTCAGCCTGGAAGACGTACTGCGTGAAGATGCGCTGGATCAGGACGAGCCTGCATGATGCGTATGGACTTCAGTGGGCATCGGCTGCCGCAGGGTTTGCACTTCGAGCCCCTGCGCATCTGTGAATTTTCGATGATCGAGAACGCGCGTTCTCTAAATGGCCTTTTAAAGCCTTTTAATGGTAAGGGGATGGAAGAATGGGCCAACGAGAGCCGGGGGCTGAACGAGGCGCTTGCGCAATGCCTGCTGCCCAAGCTGATCGGGAGGATGCAGGCGAGCGCACTCCAGTGCCTCGACGTGGAACTCGTCCCGCACACGACCAGGGCGGGCACGGTGTACCTGCGCTGGCGCAAGCGCAACTGGACGGTGATGAACGAGACGCTTTTCGAGCGGACGATAGGCTCGCACAGGACACCATCCGTCTTCGCCCTTGATCTGTACCTGATGGAGATGCAACGCATCGCCTTCAACATGCAAATGCGTGCCACGAACCAGATCGCCACACTTGCCTTGAACGCAGCGGCCAAGATGGCAAAAGCCGAAAGCCTTTACTTGCGCCGCATCCAGTTGGGCGCGTGGATCGGCACCGCCCAACCAGACGGGGATTCAGGTGCGCAAGGCTGCGCCAAATGACCTCAGACAGATTGATGGCCCAACCCTTCACAGCGCCCGAATACGGCTGAAGCATGTTTCCGATTGATTGCTGACAGCCACACAAAGCCGCTCCATCCTCGCCCACTGAACCAACAGCAACTTTTCGGCTAACCAGGTTGCGGCGCGGGGACTCCCCGTGTGGCCGAAACACCGCTCCGTAGGCATCGGCTCGACCACGGACGGCGCGCGCAAAGGCTAGGCGCACGCTTGATGCGTTTTTTCCAACCCGCCGGGGTTTCAGCCCGGCGGGTTGGAAGCCTCGGCATTTTCTGGATTCTGCCAAGCAGGAATCAGCCAAGGAGTAACTATTATGGATACAGAGAAGCGCGTCGCCAGCCCTCTCCGCGCAAAGGTAGAAGCGATGTTTCCAACAGATCAGGAACGGGGTGCAATCGCGTTGTTGATCGAATGCGCCAAACACGATACGGGTCAATCCCGCAAATGCGCCGATTTTCTTCTCGCATGGTGGAACGGCGATCAAAACGGCGGCTTCGACCTTGTCGACCTTTGGGGCGTGGATGATACGTTGGCAACTGCGATGGTGACGGTTTTTAGCTTCATTCGCCGCAGCCGCTACTATCCCAATACATGGGGTTACAGAGAAGATTTTGAAAGAATCTGGGAACTGTGGCGAGGCCCTGGCTGGAAGAGGACATACCCGCCCTGAGCGAACAGCTTTTGATGTCGCACCACCGCCTTTCCCCGGAAACTGGATCATCCACCAGTCTCCGGGGACTTTTTTTCAGGCTCGACCGAAAACGCACATCACCGTTTGGGCACGCCTGAAACCGGGTACGGCACAAAACCATTTAACGGCTGACAGTGCGCCGCAAATCATCGAACCTTGCGCCATGCACTGCTGACTTTGGTCGGCAACATCAGGTAGCCAGCAACCTTCAAGGCTACGGGAGCATCGTCAGATGCGCTGGATGCACCAGTTCGTGAGGGCAGCGTCAATCGCACGGACGGCAGTTGATTCTTCAACAGCCCTGCCATATCCAAGCAACCCGCGCAGGGACTCGCACCCCCTCGCCAAGCGGGATGGGTGTGCCTCCTGCATTTTCGAAGGTTTGTAACGCCTTCTGTCACCCCGTGGGGACTTTGATCCCCTCATGGGGCGAGGTCTCCACATTTTTCTATGAAGGAGATTTCGCCATGACTTCGCAATGGATGGACATTAGCCCAGCGCCGGTAGAGGAGGACTGCGCCCAGGTCGGCAGACTTGACTATGAAGAACGCAGTTCAAGGGAATGCCGGGTTTTCAAGCGGATGCTGTCTCGTCTTTTTCCGCTCCCGGAAAACGGCAAGGCCAGCATCGTCATCAAACGATTCCCCCACGATTTCGGCAGCTATCGGCAAGTGTGTGTTCTGTACGACGACACCGACCAGCAGGCCGTCGATTATGCCTACCTGCTTGAAGGGAATACACCCGCAAAGTGGGACGCAATCGCTCACTACGAACTGCTCTGGCTTGAACGGTGTGAGCAGTTGCAACGCGCACACAGCCAGGGAGTACTCGCGCAAAGCCTGCCTGACGCGGTACTTACAGGGTCACTACCAGACATGCCCGCTGATAAGCGGTTGACAGAGTTGCTCAAGCTCTATCCGCTGCCTGATGTACCAAGGGCAGCAAGCCGCGGGCAGCACGTTGAACTGAACGAAAGGGGGCTGCCATGACGATGAACGATACAACGTCACGGCAATGCCACGCATGCGGTGGGCCGTTGCTGGAACTCGGCACGCTGGGGGGTACCCGACATTTTCGTTGCCGCAATTGCGGCTGGATGACTTCGCTGGTTGCAAGGATGCACCGGATGCTACGCAAGGCAACCAAAGCGGCAGGCTCTTTCTGACAGTGATCCATTTTTTCCGAAGGCGTGAACCGCCTTCTGCCACCCCGTGGGGACTTTGATCCCTTTCACGGGGCAAAGTCCCCACACTTTTTTGGAGCTTCGCAAAGCATGAATAAAAACACCGAGTTTTATCTGGCGCAACTCGAACCGCTCGTAGGCGGAACCATCGCCGGATTAGCCGCAACCGAGGCTGACGGTTTTGGAATGGAGTTCTTCGGCCTTCAGGTCACGCTGCCTGACGGCGGGAGGAAAGTTCTTTTTTTCCTGTCTGACGATGAAGGCAACGCTCCCGGCAGCTTCGAGATTCTCGAACATGACCCCGCTGCCGTCACAGGCCACTCCCACGGTTTCCCGGACACCGGAAACCAAGCCGTGTAGCTTGCTGTTTTCCTGAAGGCGCAACCCGCCTTCTTCACCCGCGAAGGGATTTCTTTCCCTTCGTACAGGGCTGGAAATCCCTTTCACTTTTTTCTACGAAGGAGATTTTCATGTCACTCAATCACCAATACTACAAGGACAACGTAATGCGACTCGTTGGCGGGCAACTGCCGAAGAATCGAAAGCAGTTCTACCTGAAGGTGCTCGACAACTCGTTGCAGCAGGGAATGTTCGGCTACTTCGACCCAGAACCCCGCGAGGGTAAGGTCATTTTCAGCAATGATGAGGCATTCATCATGCTGGACAATAAGAACATCTGCGTCGTAGACCGCTCGCTCGTAACCTTCGATCCTGAAACCGGCGATACGGTACAAGTTAGAGCTTACGCCAGACGCGATTTCGACGGCTACTGCGTCACGGGGCCCAAACCCGAAACACGCACGATGTCCAATGGCACAACCTACGTGGTGGAATCGACCATTCTGGGGGGGCGGGCTGTGAAGCTGCCTGTGCCCGAGGCCAAATGCTATGAATTGAAGAGCTTGATCGAGCTGTTGGAGACGGACAGGTTACCGGACGGCTTTCGACATCTCACGCATATGCTGGTGGACGCCCAGGCGCGCGATTTCGAGATCGTTGATCCCGTGCCGGATGACATTTTCAGGACGCCGCCTGCGGTGAGTTTTTCGGTGAATACCAGGAAGCATTGTGGACGTGTCCGGGTGTTCTACAACCGGGGACTGGATTCCTTCGGGATCGAACTTCTCCAGGATGGCGAACGCACCTACTTCGACGATTATGTTTTGTTCAATGAATTGGGCACCCGGCTCCATGATCTGATCGACGACGGTGCCTGGAACCGGATCGACGTTGACCTGATCGCCGCCGCCAAAAAGCCGCGCAAAGCAAAACAACTCGCACAGGCTGCCTGAAGCCCGAACCATGCCTCCAAGTCCGATTTGGACGAGGAGGCATTTTTTTGCCCTGATCTTCCGCGAAAAAGGGGCATGACCTGAAACCCATTGCCTACTGAATCCTGCACCGAAATCCGCAATGCTACCCACATGATTCAAACCGGCAAGCGGCGCGATGAACTATTACAACGATAACGATCCCTACGCCGCAGCCTGGTTGCGTAACCTGATTGCCGCCGGACTCCTGGCACAAGGGGACGTGATTGAGCGGGGGATAGAGGATGTCAGGCCAGAAGAGCTTGCTGTATACAGACAATGCCATTTCTTCGCGGGGATTGGGGGCTGGCCCTATGCGTTGCGGCTCGCTGGATGGCCCGATGATCGGCCCGTCTGGACAGGATCATGTCCCTGCCAGCCGTTCAGCATCGCCGGAAACCGGCGCGGCACCGGCGACAGCAGGCATCTGTGGCCGGTCTGGTTCCGGCTCATCGGCGAGTGCCGCCCTCCAGTCATTTTTGGCGAGCAGGTTGATGCAGCCATCCGGCTTGGATGGCTCGATGCTGTTTCGGCTGACCTGGAGGGATGTGGCTACGCCGTCGGGGCGACGGTACTTCCTGCTGCGGGCGTTGGCGCACCGCACCTCCGGCACAGACTGTTCTTTGTGGCCTACGCCAAAAGCGAGCGATGTGAACGCATCGCGCATCCCGAACCCGCAGGAATACCCGGAGCGGCATCTGTCGAGGGCGAACCCATCGAGCGACCTGGCGCACATTGCGCAAGCCTTGGCTGCATGGGTCACGCCGACTGCGCGAGACTGGAAGGATACCGGGAAGGAGTTGCCGCCGAGGGCAGACGGGAGGCAAAGGGACGACCTGCTGCCGAGACAGGCAATTCTTGCGTCCTGGCCGACACCGCAGGCACACGATGCCCATCAGGCGAGGCTGCCGCGCCTAAAAGGCGGCAAGAGGAAGCTGGGGGACTCTGGGAGCTATCGCAAGGATCTATGCGATGCCCCATTCCTGATCTACGGAAAACCGCCGGATTGGAAAATCGAACAGGATGCCCCGGCGAGGTGGACAGCCCGTGGAGAGATGCTGACTGGCTCCGCTGCCGGGATGGCAAATGGCGGCCAGTTGAACCCGGCACATTCCCGCTGGCTCATGGGGTTTCCGCCCGAATGGGACGTTTGCGCTCCTACGGAAACGCGCTTGTCCCGCAAGTCGCCGCGCAGTTTATCCGTGCGTTCCTGAACAAAAGGGCCGCACCTTGAAAAGAATCATCCACCTCGTCTCGGTCAGTGGGGGCAAAGACAGCGCAGCGACGCTGATTCTGGCGCTGAAACAATTTCCCGAAAGCACCTTTGCGGTGTTCGCCGATACAGGCAACGAACACGAAGCCACTCTTAAATACCTCGACTATCTGGAACAGTCCTTGGGTATTCAGATCAAGCGCATCAGGGCAGATTTTTCGGGCCGGTTTGCGCGGCGGCGAGAATGGGTGCTGACCCGGTGGCCGGAAAAGGGTGTTTCTGCCGCGCGCTGCGAACGTGCGGCCAGCCTGCTTGTACCGAGCGGCAACCCCTTCCTCGACCTGTGCATGCTCAAAGGCAGGTTTCCTTCTCGAAAGGCACAATTCTGTACGCATGAACTCAAAACAGTGCCATTGGCCGAATACGCCCTGGGTTTCATCGACACGCAGGAGGTCGACGTATGGAGCTGGCAGGGGGTGCGCCGTGACGAATCAGCAAACCGAGCGAAGTCCCAAGGGTACGAGGACTTGACCGGGGGATTGTTCGCCTTTCGCCCCATCGCTGGCTGGACAGGGCAACAGACGGTTGATTTTGTCCGGTTGCATGGCATCAAACTCAATGCGCTCTACAGCCAGGGGATGCGCCGCGTTGGGTGCATGCCGTGCATTAACGCAAGTAAGGCGGAACTGGCGGAAATCTCCTGCCGCTTCCCCGAGCATATTGCGCGCATTGGTGATTGGGAGCGCATCGTTTGCGAAACATCGAAACGCGGAGATTCCTCGTTCTTTCCAGCGCCAGACGACGGGCGGGGCGAACTGCGCGGCAGGAATATCACTGCTTACATCAAATGGGCGCGGACGTTTCGGGGTGGTCGGATGCCAGACCCCCAATGGGATGAACACGCCCCGGCGTGCGCCTCCAGTTATGGGCTTTGCGAATAAACACGGCTTCGTACTACAAAAATAAGGGTGCGCCACGTAACGGTTTTTCCGGTGACGTTGCAGCAAAACAGAGCGATCCTTGCAACATGTCCTGCTGACTTCGGTCGGCAACATCAGGTAGCCAGCAACCTTCAAGGCTACAGGCGCATCGTCAGATGCGCTGGTTGCGCCAGTTCGTGAGGGCAGCGTCAATCGCACGGACGGTCGTTGATCTTCATCGGCCCTGCCATATTCAATCAACCCGCGCGGGGGTTACACACCTCCGGCTTACGGGGAAGGTGTGTCTCCGCTCTTTTTTTTGGAGAAACACCATGTCTGAAAACACTGCTTCAACCGAAAAGAAATACTTCGACCTGCACACTTTGGGTCTCGGTTATCTCAACCGAGCCCGCGAAGTCAAACCCAACAAGGGCGAGCCTTATCTCGCTTGCGTCGTCAACGCCCTCAACGGCGAAGCCGATGATGTGAAATACGTGCCCTTTGACTGCCGCGTTTCTGGGGAAAAAGCACAGGAACTCGTGCGCAGCTACTTCGATGTCATCAATGCCAAGGGTGACAATGGCAAACCAAAGAATAAGGTGTTAGTCGGCTTCAGGGTTGGCGACCTCTGGACGGACATCTTCACCTATGAAAAGGGTGAGAAAGCCGGAAAGCAAGGCGTAAGCCTGAAAGTGAGGCTGCTCTATATCGGTTGGATCAAGGTAAACGGCCAGGTAGTCTACAAAGCCGAACCAAAGCCCAAGCCCGAGAATGAGCAAACAACCGGGGCAACGCCGACAGACAATGCCGATGAAGAACGCTCGACTGGCGCTCCTGATTCGGAATCCCCTTCGGCACAAGACGGGGAAGAAGCCGAAACGGAGATTAGCGGGTTTGAGAACATGACGGACGAAACCGATCCGTCATAAGCCGCCGGGAGAGCAAGATGTATACATATCCCGGCAAGCTGGTCATCAAGACCCTTCACGGTCGTAACGGCGATTTCAACGTCGGGCACTTGTCGATTGCGATTGGCAACTTCGTTGTCAAAGACACTGCGCTCGAACAATACGACCCTGGCGAGTACGAAGGTGAGTTTGTCATCGGCTGGGTCTACCCCTCCGCGTATATCTCGAATGGCCGCAGCGTCACTGAAGTTCGCGCTTCTCTGAACGCAATGACCATCTCGGGTATCGACGATCTCTCCAACGAAGAAGCCGAAAAACTTACTCCGCAGGAAGTCGACCCCATCGAGTCAGAGCCAAAGCAGGTTCCGCCTGCGGCTCCCTCCAAGGAAGAGCCTCCCAAGGCTGACCCACAAGAGGACAGGGCACCGTCCAGCATGGAATCTGAGGCACCCGCCGAAGCTGCCAATGCAACCGAAGTGTGCGACGAGCGCGACAAAAAGCTCTTTAGCACGCTCTGGCCTCTGGGTGATGTTGTCCAACTTGACCCCACGGTGGATCGCCAGCTTTTCCGCGACCAACGAGACCGCCTCAAGTCTCTGGGCTACAAGTTCAACGGCATGAGCCAGGACTGGCATCTTCAGGGGCAATAACCGCTGTCACTCAACCGCCGCGCTCGCGGCATTTCATCCACACCCGCCGGGAAACCTTTTCCCGGCGGGGAGGAGGAACCGGCTCTTTTTATCGAAGGAGTCGCTGATGGACTGGCTGTTGCTGAAAATCTCGAAAGAGGGACTGACATTGCGCCTGCGTTGGGGCGAGTATGACAAAACACTCTTTGGCTCTCTTTGGCCTTTGGGTGATGTCGTCAAACTCGATACCAACGTGGAACGCCTGCTTTTCCTCGAACAACAGGAACGGCTTCAGGCGTTGGGCTACCAGTTCAACGACAAGAGCCTGGACTGGCATCGCAAGACGCAGTAATTCTCCCCGCCGCACCTGCGGCATTTCACCCACCTCGCCGGGAAACCTTTTCCCGGCGGGGGAGGGTTCCTTCCGGCATTGACTTGAAGGAGCTTTCAATGAACTGGATTTACCGGCAAATATCCGAAGAAGAATTGATATTCCAGCTTTGTTGCCGCGTGATGACAGAGGAATTCATCCGCAACACCATCGCGTATGTCAAGACCTACGGTACGCTCTGGCGCGTGGTCGAGACGACCGCCCGAGTAGACGGTGCCCTTGCTGGCATGAAGGCAGGGCAGTCATATCGCATCATCATCTGTGACGAGATTCGCCGCGATGAAGACACGGGAGAGTTGGGCTACCGCTCGGTTCCCGAGTTTGAATCGCCCTCTTCCTATTCATGCCCGCTGCACTTCCTCGACATGGTTCCCGACGTTTTGAATCCGTTATGGAGAAACCGCGTCCGGGCTTTCCATGAAGGGGAAAAACGCTTTCAGCATTCATTCAAGAACGCCGTTGTGCCTGCAATGGTCGGCTAAACGCCAAGTTCTTTCTTCCCCCTGGGGCCATTGATCCGTCCCCTGGGGTGGTTCTTGGCCCTTCATTTTTTGAAAGGAGCCAACATGGCCACCCCCACGCTGTACGCAATCGACGAGTTTTCCGACCTGAAGGCCGATGCCTGCCTGCTGGATGACGATTTCGATCTTGTTTTCGTCTCCCTCTGGGGCCGGGACACCACCATCCAGCAGTTGCTGGCAAAACTCACCCTCGGTCACAAGGAGGGCGGGATGAGACAGTTTCACCTCGTCGCCGGAAATCACGGTATCCCTGTGGAAGTCCCGGACGTGGAAAACCTGTCCAAGCAGTCTGCCCGCTCTTTTCGCAGAACGCTCTTCGGTTCGATGACGAACTTGTGGCTGTACAACAATCTCGCCATCGAACCGGACAAGGCAAATGCCCGCGCTTTCGCGGTTCTCCCGATAGACATCAAGAACCAGGATGACCGGCTCTGGCCGCTCGTGCAAAGCTGCTGCGGTTTGCCGCTGCTGCCGCACTGGCAGGAGGTTGTACTCGACACACTCAAGACCGAGGGGATGCTCAAGAAGCTGAAACTGGCCTTCGGGCCGGTTCAAGGCTACAAGCTCGCCATCGAGTTGAATCAGCTTCAGGGCCGGATGCAGGAATTGATCCGCGAGGGCACGCTGAGCCTTGTGCCAGAGGCCGTGGAATTTCCCACTGCCTTGCCACTGGCTGCCTGATCTGGCTGATTTTACCCACTGGTTTTTCCATCCTGCGCACGACAAGGCCCACCGCCTTGCCATGCGCCGGGGATAAAACTCACTTTTTTCCAAGGAGTAATTGATATGGCTCTGATGTTTCCGCGCATCGCGCGTAACTTTGCCAAGGCGGGTTATTACCCCACCGATGAGGGCACGCTCGAAAGAGTCCTCACGGCCTTCGCCCCGGTCGACACCCTGGTCTCCATCCTCGACCCCTGTGCAGGGGAAGGGGTGGCGCTCGCAGAAGTGGCGCACGCCCTGGGCCGCGAGCACGTCTGTGCACACGCGGTCGAGTTCGATGCCGAGCGCGCGGCACATGCCCGCAAGCTGGCCGACAAGTGCCTGCATGCCGATGTGATGGACACGATCATCTCGCGCCAAGCCTTTGGGCTTCTCTGGTTCAATCCCCCGTATGGTGACTTGCAGCGGGACGCCAATGGCAACCTGGGCTACCAGGGCAAAGGCCGTGGCCGACTCGAAAAGTTGTTCTACCAGCGCGCCATGCCGCTCTTGCAGTACGACGGCATTATTGTTGCTATCGTTCCGACCACAACGCTTGATGATGAATTCGTTGGATGGATAACGAACCATTTTGCCGACGTTCGGGTGTTCAAGGCCGTGGATCGGCAATTCAGGCAAGTGGTGATCTTTGGCCGCAGGGTTCGTCAGCGCGACCAGGAAACAACTGCCAGCCGAAACGCGCGTGAAATGCTCGTGCGGATCGGCAAAGGAGATTGTGAAGCCACTGAATTACCTGAAGTCTGGACGTTCGAGCCGGTTGTCGTTCCCCGCTCAAGAAGCGAGCCCGAGCATTTTTATCGGGTCAGCATGGAGCCGGAGCAGTTCGCGAGGGAAGTCGAGCGGCTGCAAGGGCTCTGGCCGACGCTTGGCGCAGTGTTCGGGAATTGGCAAAAAGCCCAACGGCGGCCCGCAAGGGCGCTGTCGCCCTGGCATCTGGCGCTTGCGCTGGCAGCCGGGGCGATCACTGGAATCGTGAAATCGGCCAAACGCATCTTTGTCATTCGAGGCGACACGTTCAAAGCCAAGAAGGTAAAGAAAGAGGCTGAACTGCACGAAGACGGCACGCTCGTCGAGCGGACGGTTGCGCTCGATTGCTTCAAGCCCGCGATCCGGGCCTGGGACTTTACGCCGGACTCCAAGACCTTCGGCGAACTGATGACGATTTCGTAAAGAGAACGTTAGTTTTTTCCACCACCCACGGGGGCAACGACCCCGATGGGGCGAAGCCCCCTCTTTTTTCTTCGAGGAGGCTTCACCATGCTGCAAAAAGTATCCGAAAAGCGCCCTGCGTTCGACCAACCCCTTTTTAATCTGGGGAAACTCGCCATGACCCCAGGGGTTGTGGAAATCTTCAATCAGGGGGGAATAAAACCACCTCAATACCTCGCGCGTCACCAATGTGGGGATTGGGGGGAGTTAGACCCCGCCGATTGGAACCTCAACAACCGCAGCGTTCAGAAAGACCCGCAAAAGAGGAGTCGGCTGTTTTCGGCCTACACCCTGCCTTGCGGCACCAGAATCTGGGTCATCACCGAATGGGATCGCAGCGTGACTACGATCCTTTTGCCAAGCGAATACTGATCCATTTCATCACCAGCGCCACCGGCGCGCGTAACACTTTTCCCACCATTGGGGCATCTCAGCGCCCCGTCGTGGGCATGACATGCCCCGTTTTTTTGGAGCATTGCCATGCAAGATACAACAATTGATGACACCGACGATCTCTACCGCGAACTCATCCAGCTTGAGCCTGAAGAGGACGGCATTGTGCCTATTTGCGGTTTTGGCGTTCTAGCGCCGCCGGAAGATGACATAGGGCAGCAAGGCGATCTTGAAGACGATTCGGTAGAACCCGATCCAAGAGCCATCGCCTTGTCCGACTTCATCGAGGAGTTTGGTTCGGGGCTGCTCGCTTCGGCGCAGGCGTCGAACCCGCCCGTCTATGACGGCATCCCGAAGCCTCACCGGGTCGCTGTACTTGAGGCTTTGAAGCGCAAACCGTTTTCAGCCCAGGCCGATGCGGTGCATGCGCTCACGAGCCTGCTGCTCGATCAAAACGAGCGGGCCGCGATCCTCGTCGGAGAAATGGGCGTCGGCAAAACCTTGTGCGGAATCGCCACAGCGGCGGTGATGAACAAGGAAGGCTTCCGGCGCACCCTCGTCCTCTCCCCGCCTCACCTGGTCTACAAGTGGCGGCGTGAAATTCTGGAGACGGTCGAAGGCGCGAAGGTCTGGGTGTTGAACGGCCCCGACACGCTAATGAAGCTGATCCAACTGAAACGCTCATTGGGCGTGCCCGCGCAAGGCCAGGAGTTCTACGTCATGGGCCGCGTGCGTATACGGATGGGCTTTCATTGGCGGCATGCCTTTCATCGCCGTAAAAACCGCCACGGGGTAGAGATTGCCTGTTGCCCGGATTGCGGCGAGGCCGTCAAAGACCTTAATGGCGAATCCGTCCTGGCTGCCAGGCTGGAAGAGTTCGAGAGCCGCATGAAGTGCGCCCACTGCAAGAGCCCGCTCTGGACTCTTCAAAGGCCAAGGCTGCTCACGGTTTCCAGCCAGACCGACGCGATTCAGAAGGCGTTAAAGCGCATTCCGACCATCGGTGCCAGGACGGCGGAAAAGCTCATCGGTACTTTCGGTGCAGGTTTTCTGGCGGACATGCTTGGCGACAACCTCCATAGCTTCATCAACCTGATGGACGGTGAAGGAAACCTCGTTTTTTCCGACCGTCAGGCAGTGCGGATGGAACGCGCCTTGTCGACGCTGGAGTTCGGGTTTGGTGAAGGGGGCTACCAGCCTTCCGAATATGTCAAACGTTTTCTCCCGCAAGGCTATTTCGACCTTTTGGTCGCGGACGAATGTCATGAGTATAAAAACGGCAATTCGGCGCAGGGCCAAGCGATGGGCGTACTGGCGGCCAAGGCAAAGAAGGCGCTGCTTTTGACCGGCACACTGATGGGTGGATATGCTTCAGACATTTTCTTCCTTCTTTTCCGGGTCTTGTCCGGCAGGATGATTGAAGAGGGGTATCGCCCGAACCGGCGCGGATCGCTCAACAGCGCGGCCATGCAGTTCATGAGAGACCACGGCGTTCTCAAGGACATCTACACAGAACGGGAAGGAGGTTCGTTCAAGACCGCACGCGGCAAACGGGAGACCGTGCGAACCGTCAAGGCTCCGGGTTTTGGCCCGCAAGGCGTTCTGCGCTGCGTGTTGCCTTATACGGTGTTCCTGAAGTTACGGGACATCGGCTCAGACGTGCTGCCGACCTACACCGAGATGTTCCGTGAAGTCGAGATGACCGAGCAACAGGGTACGTGCTACCGGGAACTGTCCAATGTCTTGAATGACATTCTGCGGCGATCACTCGCCATGCACGACACGACGCTGCTCGGGGTCGTCCTGAACGTGTTGCTGGCCTGGCCGGATTGCTGTTTCCGTGCAGAAAGGGTGATCCATCCACGCACCAAGCACGAGTTGGCGTACTGCGAGCCTGTTTTTGGCGACATGGAGGCGAGCCCGAAGGAGAGAGATCTGATCCAGATCGCTACTGCGCAAAAGCTGCGGGGCAGGAAGTGCCTCGTTTACTCAATCTATTCGGGCAAGCGCGACACGACCAGCCGCCTCAAGGCGCTCCTCCAGCAGAAAGGGCTCAAGGTCGCGGTACTTCGGGCAAGCGTAGCGCCCGAGGAGCGCGAGAACTGGATTGCCGAACAGGTCGACCGGGGATGCGATGTAGTCATCTCGAACCCGGAACTCGTCAAAACGGGCCTCGATCTGCTGGACTTTCCGACCATCGTGTTCATGCAGTCAGGCTATAACGTATATACGTTACAGCAAGCCGCACGCCGTTCCTGGCGGATCGGTCAGACAAAGCCTGTGGAGGTGTATTTCCTGGGCTTTGCGGCTACTGCGCAGATTGGGTGCCTGGAGTTGATGGCAAAAAAAATCGCCGTCTCGATGAGTACGTCAGGGGAAATGCCCGAATGTGGGCTGGACATCCTGAATCAGGACGGGGATTCAGTAGAGATGGAGCTTGCCAAACAGCTTGTGGCAGCGTGATCCCTTCTTCTTTTACAGCGGCCCCTTTGGGGCCGTTTTTTCTGGTTATCGAAACTTCGGTTCCGCATCCATGATGAATGCCATCTCGAAAAAAGATGGATTTACCAGCATCTATCTTCGTGTTTAAGGTATCTCTTCAATAAGGTCGAATGGGTCTTTTGGCTTTCTACGCGCAATGAACAACCCTTCTACTGTCCTATCTGGAAACTTTTTCAATATAAGTCTCTTACAGGCTTTGAAATGCGCTCCGTTCGTCAGCACGTCGTCGAAGAGTATAATACGATGGTGCACGGTCTTTTGAGAAAGACAGGTTTCATCAATCATCAGTTGCTCATACAATTCGTCAGGCGTTGGGCGTTTTTCACCTGGCCGATACTCATGATGTGCTCGCATCGAAGTTTTTACGGCAATTAACTCGCGCACATCCCATCCATCTTCAATTATTTTTTCTAAACAAAGAATTAACCTATCGTCGTATTCTGGGTGGTCTTTAGCTTTTGAGGGTGGAATAGGAACAATCGTTATGATCGATCTTGCTTTAGGATTAAGTACACTTTTGAGCATATTTGCTACTTTTTTAATATCTCTCTCTTTATACCAATACTCAGGCTTCCCTCGTCTACATACCTCCTTTTTTATATTATCAATCAGTTGATTGGTAGGGCTGGCATTAAATCCGCCACGAGGAAAATACTCGCCAAAGAAAAAACAATCGTCATCCTCATCGAGATAATAATGATCTGACCGAATGTTTTCATCAATTTTGAAAGGAGTCACTCAAGTGTTTCCTGATGTCTTCATATTCTGAAACACGAATCGCGCCTTCCCCTAGAAAACGCTCAGGCCACTTCAGGCCCTTTCCGAAGCAACTATCAAGGATAAACAATTTCCTGCGCTGTTGGAGCGCAGCCCGCGCCTGTATCAGGCTTCCCGATGTTTCCCCCGCTTCGACAATCACCGTCGCCTGCGTCAGGGCTGACATGGTGATGTTTCGCTCTGGAAAGAAAAATCGGTTGACCGCAAAATTCTGATTCAAATATCGGATCACCGGCACCTGGCTGACGAGCAAATGCTCGCGCGCAATAGTCTCTTGCAGTTCCCTGTTTTCCCTTGGATAGACTTCGCTTATCGGCGTACCAATAACGCCGATGGTTTTGCCTTTGGCCTCAATCGCTGCGGTATGCGCTGCTGTGTCAATGCCATGCGCCAAGCCGGATACGACGACTGCATTATCTTCGACCAGGCACTTCGCTAACTTCCGGGCGCGGCGCATACCTTCCTCGCTCGGATTACGGCTTCCTACGACTGCAACCCGGACGGGGAGATACAAGAGATTGAAATCCCCCCTGTAATAGAGCATTTGTACCGGATAACGCGCTTCTTTCAGCCCTGGCGGATAGTCGAACATGCCTTGGAAAATGAAACCAGCATCCGAGACGTGCTTCTGCCTGAATATCTCCAAAACTTCGACGGCGCGCCTGCGTGCATCCTCCTCGCTGACGAAGCGGGATGGAAGGTCGTCACCCCTGAACAGGTCGGCCAGGCTTTTGAAGGAGATCTTCCCCTTATCTGCCCAAAGTGACTCGTAAGCCCCAAGCTCAAGCGTTGGTGAAACGATTGGTTGCGCGAAAATCGCCGCTGCGCTGTTCATGTGCCTCCCCGGCATGCACCTCACTACTGTTGGAATGGAAGCATACAACCAACGATACAGTCAATCATCGGGAACCCGATACGGATCACCCCGAATTCCCGCGAAAACCGGGGTTCCCGCGATTCCTGTTTTGACGTGACTGGCGTGTCCTGCCCGGTTCATGGTACGGGCTCCTGACTGCCTGGTTTGCGCCAATGTTCCTATTTCCATTCACGACTGCGCTGCTCCTTGTGGGTACGCTGCTCGCGGCCTGCACATCCACGACTCCCGAAGTGCGGGAAGCGCCTGACGTGCCCACACCCATTCCCGAGGCTGTATCTGTTCCAACCCCTTCTCAGATCGAGGCGGTGCGCCTTGGCCGCTACACGCTTGTCGAACTCACCGCAGAGGAGGCGCAGCGCGACCCGTTGCACCAGATCGTTGTCATCACGATCCCGCCAGCGTTCGAGGCCACCATCGGGACGGCCATCACCCATGTGCTTGCCCGCACGGGCTACCGGCTCTGTTTGCCGCCACCCCCACTCGTCCATTTGCCGCTGCCCGCTTCCCATCTACACCTCGGGCCGGTGACGCTCGCTACCGCGCTGCAAACGCTTGCCGGGCCCGCATGGTCGCTCACCGTCGACCGCGTTGAGCGCCGGGTCTGTTTTACACGGAGTCCCGAATGAATATGGCACCGACCCAGATGAATATCCCCAACAAACGCCCTGACAGTGCGCCACCAAAGAGAAGAGGCAGGAGCCCCTGGTTTACCGTAACCCTCACGGTATGGCTGCTGTTTCTCACCGTTATCGTGGCAGGTAGCGTCATTGATTACCGCCGTGCCCGGCAGGCGTGGGGAGATGCAGCGCAAAACCCGGAGCCCCTTGGCATGAGCGTGCTGACCGAACGTGTGGAGGAGATGGCAACAAGGCTCCAAACCGAAACGGCCAGCCTGCGGGAGTCGATGCAATCGGGCTTGGATTCCATTCGACTGGCTCTCGAAGAAAAGATGGCTGGCGTCTCAGAGAATCTCACCGGGCAGATCACTGAATCGGCAGGCTCACTCAGTGCGCTCAAGGATCAGGTAAGCGTTTTGGAGGCGAGGCTTTCCAACGAACGGCAGACGGTTATCACACCCAATCCACAACCTGCCCAACCGCAGCCCGCCGTGCGGCCTCTGCCCTCCATCAAACCACCCTTTCAGGTGATTGGTGTCGAGCAGCGCGGTTTCGAGCGATTCTTGACCGTGATGGGGCAAGGCAGCCAGTCGGTTGCCGACATCCAGCTCCTGCGAGTCGGAACACGGTTCGGTCAATGGTTCCTTGAAGGTATCGAGGAAGAACATGCGGTGTTCCGGGTCGAGGATGCCATTGTGAGGCTTCCGATCCCGAGGCTGCCGGTTGCAGCAGGAGGTTCATGATGAACTTCTTACGCAAGGCAACAGCCACCCTTTTCCTGCTCTGCATGGCAATCGTGGCTACCGCAGAACTTCCCATTACGCAGGGGCGGGAGGAAGCCAGCCGTACTGAACAGGCGCGTAGCACCCCCGCCGAAGAACTCCGCCATGCAACCCTTTGGGGCTTGAAGATGGAGGAGTGGACGCGCTATCGGGAATTGATGCGCGGCCCATTGGGAATCCTCTCTCCAGGGCTTGACCCGCTCACCGCCCTGGGGATCGAAGCCAGAGACGATACCGAGCGTCGGCGCTACGCGGATCTTCAAGCGAGGTTCGAGGCGAACCGTGTCGAAAAGCTGCTCGCGTTTCAGCGAGCCTATGACGAAGCGTTTCAACGGATTTTTGCGGGGCTGCCGCGCATCGGCGACGAGGGAAGGCTGGCCGTGTTCGTCAAAGACAACTGCCCGCCGTGCGAGAAGAAGGTCGGGCAGCTTCAGGCCGCGGGCAGCACGTTTGACCTCTATTTTGTGGACTCGAAACCGGACGACGCTCGCTTACGTGCCTGGGCAAAGAAGGCAGGAGTCGACCCGGCCAAGGTCTCATCGCGCACGATCACGTTGAACCACGACGGCGGCAGGTGGAAGAACCTGGGGCTCTCCGGTGGGCTGCCTGCCACCGTGCGGGAGGAGAACGGACGATGGGTACGCCTGCCGTAAAGCTCGCTTTCTGCCTACTGGCCGGGGTGTTGTGTCAGGTGTCTCCGACATGGGCACAGCGACCCGCCCTCATCGTCGTGGAAGATCGCGGAGGCGATTCGGCCCTGCCGTATTACAAGGTTTTTGAGAATGCCGGTAAGATGCCCAGCGGGGTATCCCGGCAGGCAGTACCACCAGCACTGCCTATCTACCAGGTTGCGGGAAAAACCAAGTTACGGACGATGCCGCAGACTGAATCCGGGGTGCCCCAACCGGAGCCGTTGCGCCAGCCTCGCCCATGAGTACGCCGCGCGCCATCGAGGTGCTGCTGCGCCCGGCGGTCGAACTCTATAGCGTACTGGCGTGCCTTGCCGCCGCTTCTCTTTGCCTTTTCTCGCCCTGGGCGCTTGCCCTCTCGCCCCTCCTAGGTGCCGGGTTTGCTTTCTCGTTCCTAGTCTTTGGTGCGATCCGGGCGTTTGAAGCCCGCAAAATCCTGCGCTACCGCCGCCACATCCGCAGGCTTCCCCGCTACGAGATTCGGAGCCGCCAGGTGCCGGTATCAAAGCATCGGCTTTTTATCGGCAAGGGGTTCCGGTGGGATGAGCGGCACACGCACCGCTTGGCGCAGACCGGCAGGCCGGAGTTTCGCGCCTACGTGGAACCGACGCTGCTTTTCCGGCTTGCGCGACGCTGGCAGGCCAGATGGGAATTTTCTGCGTTTCCGTTTTCTGCACTCGCCAGGGCCTTGGCGTGGGATAGTTTTTTTAACCCGGTACGCCCCTTGCCTCCGGTCGGCGGCCTGGCGCGGCTGCACGGGGTAGAACCCGATGAGCATGATGTATCACTGCCCTTGGGCGAGCGCGTCGGACACACGCTCGTTCTCGGCACAACAAGGGTCGGCAAAACCCGGCTGGCCGAACTCTTCATTACGCAGGACATCCGCAGGAAAAACGAGCACGGCGAATTCGAGACAGTGATTGTGTTTGACCCCAAGGGGGATGCCGACTTATTGAAACGCATTGCCATCGAGGTGAAACGCGCGGGGCGGGAGGATGCGTTTTACGTGTTCCACCTCGGCTGGCCGGACATCTCGGCACGCTACAACGCCGTTGGCAGGTTCGGCAGAATTTCAGAGGTTGCCACGCGCATCTCAGGCCAACTCTCAGGGGAAGGGAACTCTGCCGCGTTCAAGGCGTTTGCATGGCGGTTCGTCAACATTGTTGCACGCGCCTTGGTGGAATTGGGACAGCGTCCCGACTACCAGTTGATCCTCGAACATGTCAACAACATCGACGCGCTCTTTATCAAATACGCGCAGCACTACTTTGCCAAACATGCGCCCAAGGCGTGGGAGTCCATCGTCCAGATCGAGGGCAAACTCAACGACAAGGACATCCCCCGTAACATGTTCGGGCGCGAACGGCGGGTCATTGCCATTGAGAAGTACCTCACCATGTCCCGCGTGCCTGACCCGGTGCTGGAGGGCTTAATGAGCGCGGTACGGTACGACCGGACGTACTTCGACAAGATCGTGGCAAGCCTCCTGCCGTTGCTCGACAAGCTCACCACCGGGAAGATCGCCCAACTACTTGCACCGAACTATTCCGACCTGGATGACCCGAGGCCGATTTTTGAATGGCTTCAAGTCATCCGAAAGCGTGCCGTGGTCTATGTGGGGCTGGATGCCTTATCGGACTCGGAGGTCGCCGCCGCCGTCGGCAATTCGATGTTCTCCGATCTGGTGTCGGTCGCCGGGCACCTCTACAAGCACGGCACCCATGACGGCCTGCCGGGAGAAAACCGTTCTGAAAAAGCGCCGATCAACCTGCATGCGGACGAGTTCAATGAACTCATGGGGGACGAATTCATCCCGCTCGTGAACAAGGGGGGCGGTGCAGGTATCCAGGTGACGGCCTATACGCAGACCCTCTCCGACATCGAGGCGAGGATCGGCAATCGCGCAAAAGCGGGTCAGGTGATTGGCAATTTCAACAACCTCATCATGCTCCGGGTGCGGGAGACGGCAACTGCCGAACTGCTCACCAAGCAACTGGCCAAGGTCGAGGTCTATACCGCTGCGCGCATATCGAGTGCCACGGACTCCTCTGACCCAAGCGGCAAGACCGCGTTCACGTCGAATGCATCCGAGCGGGTCACGGCGACCTCGGTGCCGATGATCGAGCCTGCGCATGTCGTGGCGCTCCCGAAGGGGCAGGCGTTTGCGTTCATCGAGGGCGGACAACTCCACAAGGTGCGGATGCCGCTCCCGAAACCCGAGCCCGACGAAAAGCTCCCCGACGATTTGCAGGAGATGGTCAAAGCCATGCGCAACCGCACCGACGAGGAGGATGACTGGTGGTACGGCGCAGACAGAACCGGGGGGGATGAGATCCCCGAGGAACTTGCCAATGAGGAGGCCCCGGCATGAGTGAGAACACCACGACCCGCACGCCGCCCAGCGATGCCCCGAAGGGGTTGGTCTATACACTCATCATGCTACCGTTTCAGGTGTTCGGAATCCTGGTGGGGGCGCTGCTGCTTTCCATCCTCGTCGAATGGGTGGGCATGAAGCTCTTCTGGCCGGAGAAAAGCTGGCATCACGCGCAAAAGATGCTCGATGAAGAACTCGAACAACTCTCCGGGCAGTTCCGGCGCGGGATACTGGTCTCCAACCCCGGCATCGGTGCCCAAGGCATCGTCTTGAAAGCTAGAGAGGCGCTATTCGCGCAAAGCGGGTTTCTCGAATGGGTTGAGGAGGCGCAGGCGCGCGCTGCCACCCCCCCACGCTCGCGCACGTTCCGGGACAATCTGGCAGTCGCGCACGTTTATTTCCAGGACATGATTGTGGCCGCTGCCTACACGTCACTGGTCTTTCTGACCCGGCTACTGGTGCTTGTGCTGACGTTACCGCTTTTCCTGCTCGCGGCATTCGTTGGATTCGTGGATGGGCTGGTGCGCCGGGACATCCGGCGCTTTAGCGCGGATTCTGAGTCCGGGTTCATCTATCACCGGGCGCGCGCTGCGCTCTGGCCGCTGGCGGTGCTGCCCTGGGGCTTGTACCTGGCGCTGCCCGTCACCGTTCACCCGCTACTGATCCTGTTGCCTGCGGCCATCCTGTTGGGGGTGGCGGTCAATATCGCGGCGGGGAGTTTCAAGAAGTATTTATAGCTCAACTTCACCAACCAGACATAAGGAGTCCGATCATGTCAAACCTAGAGCAAGAGCAGCACCCGAATGGAGTAAACAGAAAATTCACTTTTAACCGTGGAAGCTGGGAAGACACAAACCCACTGCCTGACTGGCAAGATGGTGAAGATTTCGACGACTTCGTGACAAGAATAGGATTCAGCACAATTGCGAACACCTTTGGATATGATGAAGAACGTGGGCTGATTGAGATCTATGAGTCCACAACAGGCAAAGGTTCGTTCTACGCTAATGCGACACCTTTTGGCAGTTCAGTATATGAGGTATTTCTGCCCGATTTCCCCAGCATGATGATGTTTATAAAGGATTTCGCCGCTGTTTTTTTTGCGAAGTCATCCAGCTACTTGCAGTACGACATCCTCAGCATCTTGGAAAAACAGTTTCAAGCGCAGCATGGTCATTCTGCCTACGATGTCTGTCCGAAATGCGATCCACACAGTTGGGAAATCTTGCGAGCTAGAAAAGGGTGCCGAATGAAGCAGGAAACCAAAAAATGAATCCTGCGTATTTGCTCAGGCGCGAAAGGCTGATGCGTGCAATCATTCATAGAGTCTTTCATTATGCTCTTCTGCTGTCATGTTTCTGCGGCAACGACAGATCGGTGCTGCACGGTTTCATAAAAATCTCACGGGCGCTTGCGAAATATCCACTTTACATTCGAATCCATGCGAAGCTAAAGCATTTTTAATGGTAAGTTGTGCTATTTCTGCTTCTATAAGTGGCCCAATTGTTATTTCAGTAAATAATTTTTTTGGAAGACTCAACTTCGTATATGGCTTAATAACACCATTTTGTTGTTTGTATTCTACTGACTTGCTATTAAGAATCACAATACGCCCCTCGTGTTCATACGAAAAACTTGGGTGCTTAAATGCTAATTGCGCTAAACAACAAAATTCTAATATCATTTCTTCGAATTCCTTCTCTTCACTATCATTTTTGAAAGATTTCGCAAATTCAAATTCGTAGATTTTGTGAAGAACGCATGATGTAATTTCACACATTAGTTTGCAGTCATAGATAACAGGAACGAGAAAAAAATTATTTACTTCCCCATTTGTATGTAATAATTTTGAATCAAATGCAAGATTATATCCAACCCCTTTGTTTGCATAACCCTGCCACAAGGGCAATGAATCTTTATCAGTGGAGAAAGAGCAAACAAAAGCCTCTCTATTTGTAACTTGTGTGTCCGTAAAATATGGTAAAATGAAATTATATATTAACTCATTATCACCAATAATATCCTTGAATTCTTTTAATACCATTGAAAAAATTTTTCCACCTTCTGATGTATCATTTGTATAGTCAATACGTGACAAATGAAGGTCGAAACTATCCTTCTCTTTAGATTCTTTAATGATATTCAAAAGGGCATCTGCTGTAGTGTAATGATATAATTTACCAGATACAGCCGCAATTTTGTCATCAAACTGCGGAAGCGGAAATAAGGGATTTGGCAATTCATGTAATGATTTTGCATTGTTTACTTGATCGAAAAACTTCCTTATTCCCTCATCACCGTTAAGGCAATACTGATTCCCGAACATCGTTACACCAGAACACCCATCAGGATGGTTATCAAACTCCTTCAAGTCCATTTTTATTTGCCTCCATAAATGTATTCTTTTGATTCAACTCCGAAAAACCCTGTCACAGTTTACAGCCTGCAATTCCTAAAGATTACAGCAGCACCCTGTACCGCCGCTTCTCCGCGTCCGACGCGGGCATGATTCGATACTCCATCCCGCTCGCACCGGCCATCTGCTGGGCGTAATCCTTCTTGGCCTGTACCACTGCATCCTCGATCTGGTTGTCAGCCTTCACCTCAACAATCACGTACTTTAGGCTGCCATCCGGCTCTTCCCGCTCGAAGATGAAGTCTGGGTAATAGCTACGCACCGTGCGAGAATCCGGGTCGATGTACTGGATGGAAAAGTCGGTTTGGCTAGAGTGAGTCAGCATCCCGGTGAAATAAACTTTCTTCACCCGGTTTTCGCGTAGCAAATCCCAGAACAGCCAATTTTCCGGGTTGGAGTCGAAACAGTAAGTGTCAAGGTGGAAGCTCTTCGTGCGTTCGCCGTCCACGATCTCTGGGTCTTTCATACGGGCGATTAAATGCTTGCGCGCCGTCATCTCGTAGTAGCCTTTGAGCGGCATCTTGACGAGCGCAACCTCATGCTCTTCGGTTTGCTGTGATTCATCAAGATCGTAGAGCAGGCGGAACAGGCGCGGGATGATTTCGTCGTAGAGCAGTTCGTTGAACTCATTGGTCATGGCGACCAGCTCGTCGGTGCCCTCTTTCGTGGCATCGAGCAGTTCCTCAATCTCCAGCGGGCTGCGGTTGAGGTAGCGCGACACTTCAGCGACCAAGCTCATCCGCGAGAACACGCGCTTTTCACGGCGCTCGGTCAAATCGAACGTGCGGCTTGCCGAGGCGTGCGCCGCAGCAGCGGTCAACCCTTCCTGCTGCGTCTCGATCAGCCTGTACTTCTCGATCATTTCGTTCCATGCTTTCTGATCGGCACGGTCGAGTCCTAACGCTTGGCCGGGAACGAGCTGCTTCTCGCGCATCGAAAACTGCCTTCGCACCCGCACCAGTTTGATCTTGACCTGCGGCTCGACCACGCGCACTTCCACGCGCTCCCTGTCGCTGGCAATCTCTTGCAACTCGTCGGCATTGAGGCGGAAATTCTGTTGCAACTCATCATTCAAGGTATTGAGGTTTTCGTCCGAGAGGAATACGTGGCCGGTGTGTTGGGCTTCGCCGATTGCGCGCAAACACCGCATCGTGGCTTGCAGGACAAACACCTTGGATTTCGGCTCCCGGAACAGGCCGACACCAAACAGAGAGCGGCAATTCCAGCCTTCACGGCCTTTGTTCACCAGCAGGATGAATTGCTTTTCGGAATTTTCGGTGTCGAGCCGGTTGAATTCACGGATGTCGTCGTTACTGGTGAGTTTGTCGTCACCCACGTTGACCAGGATGCGCGAGGTCGGGATGCTGTGTTTGAGCAGCGCACGCTCAACAGCCGGTTTCAGTTCCTGGGTCAGTTCTTCGATAGTGGCTGCAAAGAATGCCAGCTTCGGCAGTAAGCCTTCCGGGCGCAAGTCGCCGGACTCTTTCAGAAAACTCTCAACGGCAATGTCTACGAACTCGTTGGTGCGGGTATTGGTATAACCATGCAACCGCACTTTCTTGAGGTAGCCCTTGTCGATGGCTTCTTTCAGGCCATAGGCATACACAACCTCGGGGAGCACTTCGCGCCCGACGTAGGGCGTGCCCGTGTAGTTATAGCAGGCCACCACGCGTGTACCCGCCGCGTTCAGGCTGGCGGCGAGGAAGTCGATGGTGGTACGCAGGCTGGTATCGGTTTCCTTCGCACCCACGCCCATGTCCTTGGCCAGCGTCGTGCCGAAGGCGTGATGTGCCTCGTCAACGAAGATGCCCAACTGTTCCAGGCGGCGTAATTTCTCGAACCGCTGGTTAGTGGTCAATTCACCTTCATCTTCTGGCTGGTCGAAGTTGTAGAGGTCGGCGGCTTCGGCATAGACGCCGGAGGCTGTGAATGTTTCGCCGGTCGAGCCGAACAGCTTGTCGACGGAGGTTTTTTCCTTGTGTTTGCGCTTGAGGATGATTTTCTGGGTGTTGGAAACGACGATGTTGAAACGCGAGCGATCCAGCGTATCCAGCGAGGTGCCTGCTTCTTCAAGGTAGTGGAAACGCAGGTGTGAGGTCAGGAAATTCACGTACTCCGGCGGCACGACTTTGGTGAGGTCGAAAGATTCGATTTCCTTGAGCGATTGCAGCACTGTCTTATCCGGGGCAAACACCAGCGCGTTATGGCAGTAGCGCGAGTCCTTCTCGAACTTGTTACCCAACAGAAACTCATAAAAGATGCAGGTCGCCATCAGGATGGTTTTACCAATGCCCATCGTCAGCGCGAAGATGTAGTTCGGATAGGCTCGCGAGTTCTTGCGCATTCTCTCGAACAGCACCTTGTAGGAGTTCAATTCCAGTTCGTCGCTCTCACCGAACGCAAACATCTCTTGCCCTGCGGTGCCGAGGAAGGAACCGAACTTGCGGCCCTCGAACTTGCCGCTGCGCTCGTACCAAGCCCTGAAAATCTCCTCAACCTTGGCGTTGCCGAGAAACTCCTTCAGAAAGACGTAGGTTTCCAATGCCTCGAATTGCGGCTGACGCAGGAAGGCTTTGGGGTTTTTGTCCGGGTTGTTGAAGTCGAGGAACTTGCGGGTCAGTTCCTTGTAGTGCTGGCGAATCGCGCCCCGGTTATCCTGGTAGAACTGCCAAAGGAAGCGGAAGAAGGCGAAATCCAGCGTTGCGCCAGCGGACTTGGAAGATGCACGCCTAGCCATTGCGGATGCTCCCTTCCCATGACTCGGAGAGCAGGTCGGTGATCTTCACGCGGATGGTGCCTGCATCCTCTGGCACTTTGTACGCGCCCTTGACAAGATCGTTCTTGCCTGGGATGTCCACAACCGCCGGTTGCAGCACTGCGCCGTCATAGTTCCAGTCGATCAGAACCGATTCGGCCAATTCTTTCCAATCCTCAACCGATTCCTTCTGGAGCGAGAGCTTTTGTAGGAGATTCATCGGGTAGAACCGCTCAATGACCAGCTCGCCCTTGCTGATGGATACCTTTGCTTCGGAATCGCGCTTGAACTCCAGATCGGCCTTGTCACGCAGGATGTCTACCACTTCCACGTCGATCTTGAAGGGTTTGGCCGCATATTCCAGTTCCGCCTTTAGCGTGGGTTCATGACCCATGCACACGAGCGTAATTTTCTCAACAGGGCGATTCGGATGCTCATTTTGTCGGCGCTGCCATGTTTTCTGGTCGAAATTGTGAGTCAATTCGTTCAGGTCAGCGCGCGTAGCGATGCGGTTGACGGGCATGATCTTGACCATGCGCCCGTCCTTCTCGCCATCGAATACGGTGCTGAACTCCAGCTTCTGAATCTCCAGAGCCTCTATCAGCAATTCCTTTGCTTGGACGGGATTGCGGAAGATGTCGTAGTGGTTGACGTTATAGACCTCAAAACCGGCTATACATTGAACGTTTTCAACGAGCGATTGCTGACGCGCTTGATCTGCAATTCCAATTAATCGTTTTGTTGTTGTTTGAATAGAAGCAAGATTTATATCTGCCCCAATAAATTTCCTGCCGAGCTGCGCCGCTACAGCCTGAGTTGTACCAGATCCCATGAAGCAGTCAAAAACACAGTCACCTTGATTCGTCCCTATTCGGATGATTCGCTCAAGCAATGCTTCAGGCTTTTGAGTTGGAAGCCCTGTGTCTTCTTCGGCTTGCGAATTCACCGGAGAAATGTCAGCCCAAAGCGTTTGCAACGCTATGCCGTCCACTTCATCTGCATAATGTTTTCGCCTGGGCCATCCCCCGGAACTCGGCCAGTATATCTTGCCCTCTGTATCAAAACGGTCAAGTTCAGATAATCGGCAAGCCCAGTGACGCCCTTGCTTGCTCGGATTGAAGCCTCGCCACTCTTTCCCCGTTTCACCTCCACTCAGTCCTGGAGCCGTTAAGACAATTCCTTGAAACCGACGTCCATCGGGGTCGCTCATTGTGAAGCGTGACTCGATGTATTCTCTTGACGCGGGCGTTTTGATTGGGTTCCAACGAAAATCTGCCGATTTTGAATAAATGAGAAGATTGTCATGGATATTGTTGATCGTGCTAGATGCCGCTCTTGAGAAGGTTCGTTGCCATACCACCTCATTCAAGAATGATTCGGCTCCAAATATTTCATCAAGAATACAACGCAGTCTATGTGATTGATGCCAATCGCAATGAAGCCAAATCGTGGCATGAGAGGACATCAGTTCACGACAAAGGCAGAGTCGCTCGTACATGAACTGCAAATACTCATCGTTGTTCCAAATGTCAGAGTACTGTTTCTCTTCAAATGAGTTCTGATCGTTTGACACTCGCGATGTTTTTATTTGAACGACCTTCTTGTAATCTGCCTTCGAGTCAAACGGTGGGTCTATGTAGATCAAATCGACTTTTCCCCTGAACTCCTTCAGCAGATGGCTCATAACCTGTAGGTTGTCGCCCCAGTAAATCTTGTTCCTCCACCCGTCCATTTCTTCGCCATGGACTTCCTTCAACTGCGCCGGGAAATACTGAGTCGAAGTGAACGGGCGCTTGCCGCGCCAGTTCAGCATCGGATAGCCCTTGATCGGCTCGAACTCGTACTTTTCAACGTTGGTGGTATCGCCATCGGGCGTGGCCAGTTGCAGGTCTCCCTGCGCGGTGGTGTTTTTCGTCATCAGTCGTTCTTCCTGAATTTCCAGTTCTTGTTGTCGCAGTAGGCGCGCATATCGCAGTTCTGGCACAGTTTGGCAGGCCGTGCCGCGATCTGGTAGTCCTGCCGTTCGATACGATCCACGATGTCGTCGAACCGCTCGATGGTCTTGCCGATAGCGCGGTCATCCTTTCTAAAGGAAACGTAGGGGTTCCCACTATCTTCACCAGTGTAGTAGAGGTGCATCCGGCTCACCTTCTGGCCGGTACGTTCCTCGACCAGATGGGCATATACCTCCAACTGGTGCTGGTACTGCCTCAGCCGCTCCCGGTCTTTCTCCATGTCGGGCTTTTTCTCCGACTTGAAGTCGACGATCTCAACCGTATCCTGCTCGCCCCGGATCAAGTCGACGCTGCCCTTCAGGATGTACTGGTCTTTGACCAGGGAAATCTCTACCTCAGCTTCCTTGATGCGATCCCAATTGCCGTTTTCACGCTCGAAGTAGCGCATCACATGCGACAACGCCGCCTGCTGCGTGCTGGGCGCGAGATAGACACGCTCCTTTTTCGAGAGCATCGCGTAGTTGGTCGAAAACCAGCCCTGGATGGCATCTGGGTCGACACTGCTCTCCTCACCGCGCAGGACGGTTTTGTGGATGTCTTCGATAGTCTGGTGCACGAGCATACCGAACAGCATCGGGCTTTCGCGGATCGGGGCAAACTCCAGTTCTTTGAAGAAGCGATATTGCTCGGCGCAGTTCTCAAACACGGTGATGTGCGAGGTAAACGAGTATTCGTGCTTGAGGTCGATTTTCCTCACCGCCTCGAAGGTGAGCGCAGCAAGGTCAACATCACGCCAGTTCGGTAACTCGTAGAACAGGCGCTCAAAATACTTGGACGGCGACTTGCCACGCCCCTGCCTTTCCTGCGCAGCCAGCACCAGTAAGTTCTGCGCACGCGAGTAAGCAGTGTAGAACAACCGCCAAAAGTCGAAGTGTTTGATACGGTCAAGAGGCTCGTAACGTTTCTTTGAAAGATAACCCCCATCTTCCAGCAACACGTCGAGTTGCTCATACTGCTTACGCGGCACCGCCTCCAGCGACCCACAAACAACAACCGGGAATTCCAGCCCCTTCGACTGGTGGATGGTCAGGAAAGACACACAGCCTTTGGGCGCGTACTCCGATTCGTCTTCATACTCACCGATCCCGCCATCCTCCAGGAAGCGTATGAAGTGGTTAAACAGATTACGGATGTCCTTTTCCAAATACTCAGGGTTCAGCACGCTGACGTAGTGCAGGTACTCGAACTTGGTGAGCAGCTTGGAGAAGGTGCCGAGGTTTCGCGCCGCACGCCCCTTATCCACGCCTTGCGAGGCTTCTTCGCCGAGGAAGCGCGAAAACAGCGGGAACTGGAGCAGTTGGTAGAAGAGACCCGAGAATGCGTAGTCAGTGTTATTGGTGAGGACTGCGTGGCGTTTTGCCAGCGGACGGGCCCAATCCAGCAGGGGCTTGTTTTCCGGTTTGCGAAGCTCGTCCGTGAATGGCTTGAAACAATCCTGGTCGTAATAGTTCCAGATGTCGAGCCATACGCCTTCCTGCCACTTCCGCACCGTTGGAAACTGCGGAAACAGGAAGATCAGCGCACCGATCATCAGGCGGATTTCTTCGCGCTCGAAGAACATGTTTGAGCGGGGTGAAAAAACGGGCACGCCTTTGCTCTCAAGAAAACGGGCAAGCGCCACCACCCTGTCGTTTTTGACCGAGCGAAACAGGAACGCCACCTGGTTCCAGTCCGAGAGCTTGCCAGAAGCCTTCAAGTTATCGAGTAAGGCCAGCACTTCAGCGTGCCAATCGGAGGCAGAGCCCAACCGCACCGCAGCAGGCACATCAGGGAATTCATCTTCACGCGGCACGATTTCTTTTGCGAAGCGGAAAGTGCGCTTGCCTTCGTCCCAGGTCATCTCGCGCATCCACTTGTTGTAGAAGCGGATGATGTCTGGATGCGAGCGGTAGTTGACGGTCAGCTTGATCTGCTTGCACTGCCCTTCGTCAAAGTGCGCGGGGAATTCCAGAATGTTGCGGATCGTCGCCCCGCGAAAGCGGTACAAACCCTGGTCATCGTCACCGACCACGCAAAGGTTCTTTTTGCTGCCCGCCAACAAAAAGAGGATGCGCTCCTGGATGGTATTGGTGTCCTGGTATTCGTCCACCATCAGGTAGGAGAACTTTTCTCGCAGTTGCTCCAGCACATCGGGATGCTTTTCCAGCAGTTGCAGCGCCTCGTACTGGATGCCGGAGAAGTCGAGCGAATTGTTCTCGTTCAAAAGCCTCTGGTACTTGTCGAAGCACGCGGCCAGCGTGCGGATTTCCACCTCTGGGGCGGCTGCAAGCGCAGTTGCGTCGAGTGCCTCTTCGCTGACCTTGTTGAGCCACTTAAGGAGGTTTTCCGACTGTTGCCAGCGGCCCGTCTGGTTGCTGCCCATGACGAGTTCGGCATCGGGCAGGTCGCGGAATTCGTTGATGCGCTGGTACAGAAAATATTGCTGGTCGAACTGGTCAAACAGCGTAAAACTGCGCTTCAAGCGGGTGAATTCACGAAAGTCTTCCAGCAAACGCAGGCAGATCGAATGGAAGGTGCCGAGGTACATCTCGTTCAAGTTGAACTTGATGCCAGCCTCGGTCAGCCGGTTCGAGATGCGGGTCGTTAGCTCGCGGGCGGCCTTGTCGGTGAAGGTGACGACAAATAATGACTCCGGTGCGACGCCCTTCTGGGTGATGAGATAGACAATGCGCTCAACCAACGTGTAGGTCTTGCCCGAACCGGGGCCAGCGATGATGAGCACGGGGCCTTCGGTGGCTTGAACAGCTTCCAACTGCTGCGGATTGGTGCTCATCGGCTCTCCATTGCTTTTTCTGTAATTGATTTTCTGTATTGGCTTGTCACAGCGCAATAGGATACATTCGATTTGCGCGAATAACGCTGTTTTTACGTCCGTAACAATGACGCTCTGATGGGGTAAGCGATGGCATCTGACTACGAAGCGATCTGTAGGGAGAACAGGGAACGCTATGGCACGGAAGGAGCAAAAAAAACAGGAAGCCTGACATCCAGCCTGTACGATGATCGAACACACTTCATATACGAGCTACTCCAGAACGCAGATGACGCACTCGACCGCCGCAAGAAAAAAGACGAAAACCGTCGCGTGCCGTGCACAGTCTCATTCAATCTGACCCCCGACAGACTGCTGCTATCCCACTACGGCATATCGTTCGACGAGGCCGATGTCCGAAGCGTATGTGATTTCGGCGAGAGCACGAAAGACAAGGACAGGCATTTGATTGGCAACAAAGGGATTGGCTTCAAGTCGGTTTTCAAAGTAACCGACTTCCCGGAGATTCACTCGGGCAACGAGGACTTTTCCATCGAAGAATACGTGTACCCCAGACAAGCGGGCAGCACGAAGCGTACAGAGGGCGAAACACAGATAATTCTCCCCCTGAAATCGGAAGACGAGACTGCGCTGAAAGATATTGAAGAGGGCTTTCGGAGTTTGGGTCCCAGTGCGCTACTCTTCCTGCGGCACATCGAGGAGATCAATTGGAGTGTTCAAGGAGGCACGTCAGGTTCCTACATGCGAAGCACGGAACCGCTCGCCCCCTTCGCCCGACGCATCACAGTCATCGGTTATGACGACGACAAGCCTGATGTCAGCCAGGACTGGCTGGTATTCAACCGAGATTTGCCATCACCACAGCAGGAAGAAGCGGATCGTGTAGAGATTGCCTTTTTGCTGCGCACTGGCGAAGAAACACAATATAACTGGCCTGTACAGCCCGTACCCTCATCTCCGCTATGGGTGTTCTTCCCGACGGTAGTCCCAACCTACCTCGGTTTTCTTGTTCAAGGGCCTTACCGCACGACGCCCGCCCGTGACAACATTTCGCAGGACAATCCGAAAAACCGCCATCTGGTCAAGGAAACAGCCGGACTGCTGTTGGACGCGATGCGGTGGATGCGCGGCAATGAAAAACACAAGCTGGACGTATCCGTACTGCGTTGCTTGCCGCTCGACCGCGATAAGTTCCCTGAAGGAGCGATGTTCGCCCCCTTTTTTGAAACCGTCAGGCAGGCATTCTTAGATGAGCCGCTGCTACCAAGTTCGGATGGGGGGTATGTCATCGCAGGGCAAGCAAAGCTGGCACGCGGAGATGAATTAAGGAAACTTTTCAGTCCTGAACAGGTATCGACGCTTGTTGGTTCAAAAATGTCCGCATGGCTCACAAGCGACATCACGCAGGATAGAGCGCCAGAAATTCGCCGCTATCTGATGCAACAGCTCGACATTAAGGAGGTGACGCCTGAGACGCTGATCCCGTGTTTGAGCAAAGAGTTTCTTGAGACACAAACAGATGACTGGATCATTCGACTGTACGAGTTTCTGAGTGTTCGGGCTGCTTTGTGGCCTTCCCTTATCACGATTCCAATTCCATTCCCTCGCCTTGAAGATGGCACTCACGTTGCCGCATACGAAAACAACGAACCTACAGTCTTTCTGCCAAGCAATACCGAGACAGACTTTCCGACGATACGGCGCGCGATATGCTTGAAGCAGGAAGTACGCAAGTTCCTTATTACTCTCGGCATAAAAGAACCCTCTCCTGTCGACGACATCATCAGAAACGTCCTGCCGAAGTACCAACAGAATGAGGTGGAAGTTGACGACGCAGCATACGCTGCTGACATCAAACGCATCTGCTCGGCTTATAAAACAGACTCGAAACTGGAACGGGAAAAGCTCGTTTCGGCTTTGAGCGAGAAAAACTTTGTTATGGCGGTCGACACTGGTAACGGTGAGTGTTTCGTCGCCCCTCCAAGCAATATCTACATTTCCACAGTTCGTCTGAAGCAGCTTTTCGCTGGCGTTCCTGGAGTCCTCATCGTTGACGATGAATACGATTGCTTGCGTGGCGAAGACGTTCGTAACCTGTTAGAAGCGTGTGACGCATTGCGTCACCTGCGCCCAGTGAAGGTAACAATCCAAGGTGCTTGGGGGAATAAATGGCTTGAAGAACTTCGCAAAAAAAACGGCTACGAGCAAACTTCCTATAGAAACGACCAAGCTGAAGATTGGGAACTTCAAGGGTTTGATGCCCTCATTGACATGCTGCCAAAACTTTCCCCAGAAGAGCGTACCGAACGCGCCCGCCTGATCTGGGAAAGCCTGGGCGAGCTTGAAGATCGTCGCGGTCGTGGCATCTTTGATGGTTTGTACACATGGACGCATCATGGCAAACATCAGGAACCTTTTCCGTCAGCTTTCATACGCGACCTCAATGAAACACCTTGGGTGCCAGATGCCAATGGCGAGCTAGTGCTGCCTCGGTTCGTAGTGTTCGAGTCACTTGGCTGGAGTTACAACTCCTTTCTGCTTGAGAAGATCATCTTCAAACCGCCGGTCAGAGACCAACTTGCCAAGGAGGCTGGCCTTGAACCAGGACTCATTGACCTTCTCCTTAAATTTGGCTTTACCCGCGTGGCAGACCTGAAATCCATGTTGTCAAAGTTGGGCATCAACGACCCTCCCCCCGAAGACGAAACAGAACCCGGCGCAGAACCGGAGGGCACTGATGATTTCGGCGACGATGTTTATGACGCTGCGCGTGATCTGTACGGTGATGACATGCCGGACATACCGCCTGGTAAGCCAGACCCCTATGGCGGCGACTACGCGCCAGGCAGTGCAGGGCGAAGCGGCCAAGGCAAGGGAGGAGCACACGGCAGTTCAAGCGGCCATTCCGACCGGAGCGGGGGGCGCGGAGAACGTTCGCACGGTCTAACAGGAGAACGTCAGTTCCTTTCATACATCGGCGTTCATTCCGGCGACGAAGAGCCTGACCCAGACGGCCTCGACCACGAAAACAGGATGCAGGTTGAGGAACATGCCATAGCTTTGATTCTCAAACAGGAACCAAACCTGCAACGCACGCCAGCGGGCAATCATGGTTACGACCTCTTCGAGGTGGGCAGCAATGGCAAGAAAACCCGCTTGGTGGAAGTCAAGTCAAAGACGGGGGCTTGGAAAGATAGGGCCGTCGCTCTTTCAAGAAAACAGTTTGGCCATGCTCTGAAACACCGTGAAGCGTTCTGGTTGTACGTGGTCGAGTACGCCACTGAGCCATCGAAAGCCCATGTGTACCGAATTAAGAACCCCGCAGCCCTTGCCCGATTCTTCACGTTCGACAGCGGTTGGGGTCAAATTGCCAACGACGATCAGCAATAGCTTGCCGGAAGAGAATCGACCGAAAACGAGGAAGCTGTGATAGCCGAACACAGATAGGCATGACCATAAAAACGGTCTACCCGTAGTTCCCTTTTCCCGTAGTAACCAGCCCCAAGCCCGCCACATCATCGTGCCAACTTCCCCCACCAGGACAGCACGATGCAAGGCTCTGCAAAATTCGCGGGCGTTTTGCTCCTCGCCCTCATCAGCGCACCGATTTGGATAGCTTCCTCGGCCCAGGCCGATGAAGCCCCCGAGCGTGAGCGTCTGACACTCATCACGCGGCAGTTGGCACACATTGATCGCCAGATCAATGAGGTCGAACGCATCGCGCTTTCCACCCCTGCGGGCCGATTCCACTTCGATTACTCGCAGTTGAGAACCGACCTGCGCCGGGTGCAGGCGGGCATCCATGCCTACTTGAACCCCTCGCGCACGCAGCCGCGCGACGCGGGGGAACTGCCTGCCGACTACATCCGTGAGGATGAAAACGAATGAGCCTTTCATCCGACCAAAGTTCGGCCTTTTTCGCTAACGCTGGTTTTTTCCCCGGCCATGTGTCGACCGTGATGCTCGGCATCGTCTTTGCCGTGCTGCTGCTCTACGGCGCATGGGCGATCAAAACCGCCTATAGCGGATGGGCACAGCAAGACCTCTCCAACGCCCAATTCACCCTGGTCGCAGTGCGCTTCCTCGCCATCTACCTGGGTTTGGGATTTTTCCTCTTCAAAATAATGTGAGGCCACTCCATGAAACATCCTCTTTTCTCCCGCCTTTACGCCTTTTACTTCTTTGCCCTGTGCATGCTCACCTTCAGCCCGCTCACGGCATGGGCGGCACTCCCCCCGATGGACGCCCCAACCCGTGGTGCAGGCACCACCATCCTGGAGACCTTGCAGAACTACGGTTTCGACATCGTGATGCTGCTCTCGCTCATCGTCGTCGCCAGCATGTTCGTGGGCGTGTGCTATCACGCCTATACCCGGTACTCCGAAATCCATGCAGGCCGCGCCACCTGGGGTCAGTTCGGGCTCTCTGTGGCCGTCGGCGCGGCGCTGCTGGTCATTGGTATCTGGCTCGTCACCAAAGCAACCGGCGTTCTGGGATGACACAATCTGAACTGCTCGCACGCGATGGCACCGTGCTGTTCCTCCCACACCGGCTGAACCGTCAGCCGGTGGTTGTGCGGGGGCTCACCGCCGACGAACTTTTTACATGCGCGGGTCTCTCTTCGCTTCTGGGAGCCATCCCCGGAAGCCTGCTTGCCTGGGCCTTCGGTGCGCTTGCCATGATCCCGACGGCCATCGTCTTGTCGGTGGCCCTTGGCATCCTCATTGGGGGCGGGTTTTTACGGCGGCAAAAGAGAGGACGACCCGAGACGTGGCTGTATCGAAACCTCCAGATGCGGATCACCCGGCGCGTGCCAGCCCTGGCAGGCGTGTTGGGCGGGCATGACCTGATCCACCGCTCGGGGGCCTGGAGTACGCGGAGGACGCAGCATTCATGAGCCGCTTTGCCAACGAAGTCGAACACCTGAGATCGCACACGAAGACGCTGCGCCTCGTCGTGGCGGGGCTTTTCGTGGTGCTCGCGCTTTGCCTGGGCGGTTGGTGGCATGCGCCTTCCACCCTCACCATCCACGTCCCCCCGGATTTGCGCTCGGGCAGTACCCGCAAGTGGTGGGACGTGCCCCCGGAGAACGTCTATACGTTCGCTTTCTACATCTGGCAGCAGTTGCATCGCTGGCCTAACGACGGGGAGGCAGATTATGCGCGCAACATCCGCATGCTCTCGGCCTACCTCAC
>WRJU01000252.1 GCA_009778425.1 Pseudomonadota bacterium | reverse complement strand
GCGCCCTCTCCAACGCGGGGTGGAGCAGTCCGGTAGCTCGTCGGGCTCATAACCCGAAGGTCGAAGGTTCAAATCCTTCCCCCGCAACCCCGACCATTTTCAAAGCGCCGGCCAGCCCGGCGCTTTGTACTTCTGCCGTTAGCATGCCATTTTCCGGGGCGAGCTTCACTTCCCCGATGAGTTCGCGTAACACCTCGCGGACGGCATCTACGTCCTGGACGCTTTCGAGTTGTGTGACGAGGTCACGGTAGATTTCCCGCGCGCGCGGAAGCATTTGCTCTGGTGAGAATCGTTCTATCGCCTTCAATTCTTCCTGTGCGTCGAATATACGATTTTCAGCATCTTCTAGTTCTGCCCTTGTTGATGCCGTGAAAATACCGGCCTTGATGGCCGTCAAGATGTTGTCGACTTCCTTTTTTGCCGTGGACAGTTTTCGGCGAGACTGTTCTTTGTCTGGCCGCATCTCCTGCATGATTCTTCGGCATTCCGCCTCAAAGTGTCTATACCCATCCTCATTGAGAATGGCTTCTTTCACGCCGTTCAACAGCACGTACTCGACGGTTGATCTGCGCACTTTCAACGCATTTGAACATGCACTTACGCCACCATTTTTATTCGTAGAGCATTTGTAATTATAAGTATCGGTGATCACAAACGCTCCACCGCACACACCGCAGCGCAACAGGCCACTGAAAAGGTACTTTGACTTCCCTCTGCCTACACCCTTTCCGATTGATGCTCGTACCGTTGACTCGCTCCTCCTCCTATTCGTGAGTGCTTCACACTTAGCCCAAAGATCATCGTCGATGATCTTCATTTCTGGTACGTCCGTTACAACCCACTCACCACGTGGTCGCATCGTCCGCAGCCGACGCCCTGTTACCGGGTCTTTCACCCATTTCGTTCGGTTCCAGACCTGCTTTCCGTTATAGATAGGGTTTCCAAGAATTCCAACGCCCTTTTGGCTAGGGTACAGGGCGGAGAGCAACCATTTCCCTCCGCGCGGGCTTGGAACGCTGCGGTCGTTAAGTTCTGAAGCGATGGCGCGCGAGTTAGCTCCTTGCGCATAACGCTCGAAGATGTACCGTACCCACTGAGCCTCTTCCTCGATGATCTGCCGCTTATGCCCATTACCATCGGATGTACTCTGGTAGCCGTATGGCAGACCGCCTGCGCTATACCCGGCAAGAGCCTGACCCATCAATCCACGGTGTGTTTTTTTTGCCAGATCGTCTATATAGAGTTCCGACATCAGGCCGCGCAGGCCCGTTTCCAGTTTATACCCGTCGCGGGCTGTATCCGTCCCATCAGAGACGCCGACGACACGAACACCAGAAAACTTGAGACGACGGATGACCTGCGCGCTTTCGATGTGGTCACGCGACAGGCGTGAGAGATCATCGACCAACAGCACATCAATGATGCCTTGCTCAACAGCCGCCAGCATTGAGAGATAGCCAGGGCGGTCATTGCGCGACCCGGAGATTGCCTGATCCTGGTAGAGCGAAGGTATCGGCCATCCCATTCGTGTGCAGTAGTTTTCGATGTTCCGAAGCTGGTCGCGGATGGACGTTTCGCGTTGCTGGTCTGACGAGTATCGACAATATGCGGCTGTTCTCATGTGGATACCTCACGATTATTTCTTGATTGGAACAATACGATTTGAACTGTTTTGCACAACCCCGCGCCGTTGCTGTTGTTGCTTGTTCATATAGTCCTTAACCGCCTGCGTGGCCAGCAGGCGGATCAACGTCGACTTCGGGGTGTTTCTGGTGTGACGCTTCATATCCTACTCACCGCCTTGATACGCTCGCCGATCCAGCGGATTCATGAACGTCAAGCTTCGCCACCGTCGCCCTTTTCAGCGCATTGATCGCCACGTCTATCGCTTCACCGACTTTATCGGTTGAAGGATGCTCACAACCGCATTCAGGCTCTGAACAGCGACGCCAATGCTGAAGTTCTTGGAGTAATTTGAGTGCGTCTTTCTTCGTCATTTCGCTTCCCCCGCGCGCTTTGCGGATTCTATTTCTGCCGCAGCAATCCATGTACATACAGAACTACCGGCTTCTTCATGAAGCCAATACGCCAGCAAATCCCGTTCCGCCTCCATCTTGTCGAGCGTGTTGAGCAGCGCGTATATATCTTTCTGAACAACTCCAGGGAGGTTACGGTAGCGCGCCCTGATCGCATCGCGTTCTTGCTTGTTCATTTCCCCACCTCCGGCGCTTCTGGCAAATATCTCCAATATGCGGGACTGAAACCTTCCACGCACTTGCCACCAGCGCACACGGCAAAGCCAGTGTGCGTAAGGTTGTACACGGCGGGATGAATGCGCCCATTCGTTGAAAGAAGCACCCTCTCGTACATGGGCGGCATGCGTTCTGAACACTTGACCCAGTCGATCATTGACTCAACTTTTATTTCCGTGATGCCGTTCCGCGATTCTTCGATGGTCTGACGAACAACCATGTCGACAATCCGGGAATCAAAACCAGCCGCCAGAGCGGAATCTTTCCAGGCCAGAAGGTCAGCGGCGTAGGTGGTGTTGCGGGTGGGGTGCGTGAAATGGTTCATTTGTAATCCGCTCCTAAAAATGCATCCATGTTGTTATCATTTTTGAGTGACAGCGTCGTTTCACTGTCGCCGAAGCGTCTCATCCCGCGTATCAGTTGCTTTTTACTGACATCGTTACTGACATCGATGCAGCATAATGTCATTCCTTTTGTGTCACGAATAAATACACTGACGCTCCCTTTAACTTTTCCAAGGGCTTCTGCGATTTCGTTCCCAGTCATTTCACAGTTCCTCCGCAATAATCAGTGCAACGCTGGTTCCATTGCCTGAAGCCTCATCCAACTCTTCCACGTCAAGCATCAATTCGTTGCCTAACTCCGGGTCGGTTCCCAATACGCACACCGGGACACCCGCCGAAAACTTGCTTAGTTTCTCGATCAGTTCGCCTACAGTCATTTCAGCCTCCACGCTTGAAAACCCAGCATCGGATTGATACCGGGCGTTTGATAACATCGGAATTCGCATTCAGCCGGTCATTGATCGCCGAACACACGGTTCTATTTGCCTCCACGAAGCGGTAACGCTTCGAGGTCGGCAAATACTTTTTGAGATCGCTTAAATCTGGCACTTGCTGCCTTGCCTCAAAGGCCACTTGGACGAAATGGTTCAGGTTGACGGCAATCAGCCCGGAATCGCGGCTGTGGTTAAGCCTGGCCATTACGCCGGATTCGTCTTGGCCGAACCCATCCAAATACTCGTAAATCTCCCAAAACCGCTCCACAATCGGATGGTCGCGGGAAATTTCGGCTTCACGCGCCTTTGCCAGTCCGGCCAGCGTGGCAATCGCCTCATCCGCCGCCGCCTTCGGCATCTTGACGGCCATCGGAAGCGCCTCGACCATCACCATCACCTGCGCGTAGTTCTTCTGGATGCGGCGGTTATGGATGCCGTATTCGGCCAGCCGGTTTTCGTATATCGGGAGGCGTTTTTCGAGCAGCCCCATTATTTCTTTTTCGTGCGTGGTTGCTGCCACAACGAAGCCTGACAACTGCGCTGCCGTCATTCGCCCGAGTTCCAGTGCGGCCTGCCTGCCGTCGTCGGACTGATGGCGCTTGTTGAACTTCAGGTGGACGATCCGCTCCATGATCGCCTGGGATGCCTGTACCGGGTTGTTCTGCGAAATCACAAGCGCGGCGCGGAACTGCGGGTCGTGTGTGTCGTTCCCTGCCGATTTCACGCCTGTCGTTCGCAAGCTGCCGCCGTTGTAGAGGGATTTCAGGCCGTCCCAATGAAATTGCTGCCGCGCCCGACCCTTTGACCCGTCTGCATCTTCCCGGTCGGACTCGATCAGAACGACGGGCAGGTTCGAGACTTGCGACATGGAGCGCAGGAAGCCGACGTGCGACGATTTCATCGGGTCGAACCCTTCGTAATTCGCCCGCCCGAGCAGCTTCCAGAGCATTTCAAGAAGCGTCGTTTTACCGGCGCCCGGCTCCCCGACGATTTCGAGAAAAGGCCAGCTTTCGTAACGGTCACGCACCTGCTCGGCAAAGAGGCTCCCCATCCAGTAGCCGAGAGCAATCACGCCGTTGACGCCGAAGGCCGTATAGAAACGGTTGAACCACCCATTTTCTGTCTTGGATGTGTCAGCGTTGATCTGTAATAGCTTCCCGCGTGACAGCGAGCGGATTGCAACTTTGCCAAGCTCGAAATAATCCTCGTCGTTCTGCTGGATAACCTTGCCGTCCTTAACCGCCAGGTCATTGAAGATGTACGCGCCGTGCGGCAGGCTGTAGCCGATGAATTCCACCGTCTCCACGCGCTTGATGTTGTATGTCCATTTTTCGACGACGGCATCGAGTTGCCCGCTGTTCCCCGTCCAGACCGCGCCGGGAAAGGACAACAGGCGCTTTTTGAACTCACTTGCAGCCGACAACTGGGAAGGGGTGAACGTGTCTTTGACCGCCGCGCCGTCATGCGGGAAATTCACCCGAAAGTAATACCAAGCCTCGCCCGTAACAGAATTTGAAAGGTAGTACAGCGGCTCCGGCCTGCAATTGCAGATTGGCGTCACCTTGATGGATTCCTGCGCCGCTTTTATTTCTGCGTCGTCAGAGCCGCCCATATCGTCTTCGTTGCGCTTACTGGCATCGTCATAACGGCTCTGGTCGATCCCCGCCCAATAGAGCCGGTTCTCGAAATCAAAATGAAAACTCCGTTTGCGCGAGCCAAGCCACAGGAGCCGCGCTTTCTCGGCGGCATCCTGGGCAAGCATGATCTTGCCGAAATGCTTGTACTGCTCGACATGCCCTGGCGTGAGCCGGTCGCGCTGGTGAAGGTCGTTCCAGTCGTATTTTTCGCGCCCTGCCGGGGGGACTGCTGCCGAGACCTCCCAGCCCATCGCTCTGCAACGGTCAACGCCCTTACGGGTTGCTTCCCGCCCTGCCGCATCGGTATCAAGCGCCCATACTAACGGCGGGCGCTTCGTGCCGCTGGCAGCGCATTGATCCTCCAGCGATTTCAAAAACAGGCTCGGGAAGTTCGCGCAACTCATCAATGACACAGCATTGATGCCGTGGTGAGCCAGCGCGATGGCGTCGAAGATACCCTCTACCAACCATATTTCGTCCTTGAGGTTCCCGCCCGCGCTGGGCGGCTGCCAGACCATCCCACGGTAGCTGCCGATGAAACGCGCCTTCTGGCTGCCGAATCGCACGGGCCGGTCTATGAATCTTTCCCAGGCGATGTTTCCGCCAAGCGAGAAACGCACCGTGGCCGTACCTTCATTGCTGCGGTGGTCAAAGTAGCTGTCCTGCGTGTACCAGCCCTTGACCCTGCCCAGGTCGAACCCACGGCCATCCCGTAAATAGGCATCCGCCGCCGCATTCGGGTTCTTTTCCGTTACCGGGAAAAGTTTCGACCAGTCATTGAACAAATCCGGGTACAGTTCTTTGGTATGGAATTCGCCGCCGCATCTATTCAGCCTCCCGCAGCGCAATACCCACGGATGCGCTTTTGGCGTAAATAGCTCCTTTTTTCCGCACGAAGGGCATACGCCCATCCGCAGGAATTCCCCCTGCTCGCGGAATTTATAATCGTGCATCAGCGATGGTAATAGCCTCTCCAGAACCATTTCGCGCACCTTATTTTTGGTTAATTAAAGAGAGTTGCCTTTCATCAAGTTTTTGTGGCTTTTGAGACACGTTGATGTAGACATTTGGGTTTGGATTCAGCGACGGGACAATGGTCGTGATTGCTCCGATGATGACTTTCCAGACGTGGCAACAGTCCATGTTTTCGCATTGGACATAGGCCTCCCGCGTGATTCTTGTAACTTCCCTTGAAGTTCGCACCTTCGCCGGGATACCGCAGTGTGGGCAATTTAATCTCACAACTTCTCCTGATTAACTTCATGAAACACCCCCAAATCAAGCATGCGTTTCCCTATTCGGCACATAGGTGCATATCTGGCTTTTTACGGCAGATAGCCCAATCTTGTGCAGATTGTGATTACGCTGAATTGATCGGCCTATTCAGGCCACATTGGTATGCGCTGTAAAACTCTCTAAAAAATGGATTGCGGAAATAGCACTATTTACTATTTCACACGCTGCTCTATTTTTTCCTGCTCGGCAAGGCGCTTTATAAGCACCTCTCTGGTAAGTGCGGCAAATGGAGCCGCTTCCTCCGCATAGATGCCTAAATCTCCATACGCGGTACTAATCGTGAAGCCGCGCTCCATGTCAGTCGGGTGGCGGCTTAATAAATATCGTGTGCTGTCTGAAATTTTTGCCATGTTTCCCGTTCTCGGTAGTGGTTCGAGCGATTTCACGCCCGCATTGATCTGCGCACGGTTACGCCGCAGGCGCACCTGACCAGGCCACAGTTCTTCGATCGTGGTTCCAAGGCGCTCCGCGATGGCTTTCTGGACGGTGTAGCTCATGGACTTTCCAGACGCCACAGTCGTGACCGTACTGACGCTAACGCAAAGTTCATCTGCCAAGGCCGCCAGCGTGATCCCCTTGCTACGAAGCATAGTCGTGATGTTGTTGGTGGTTGCCATTGATGTTACCGTTGGTTTTAATGTTGATAATACGAACGATAGTACCAAATGGTACTATTGTCAACAGGTAAAAGTACCAAATGAACTCGACAGGAAGCAGGATCAAGGAAGAACGGGAACGCTTGAATTTGACACAAGCCGAACTTGGCGTCGCTCCAAAGACGCAGCGTTACTACGAGAGCGATGAGCGTTCGCCGGACGCTGAGTATTTGACAGCGTTTGCCGCTGCTGGCGCGGATGTGCTCTACATCCTCACGGGAAGGCGAGAGGAAGGCGTGTTGACACCCCGCGAGGCGGTATTGCTGAACAACTACAGGAACGCGACCCCAGAGCGCCAGCTCGCGCTTGACGAGATCGGCGCTGCGCTTCCGAAACGAGTCATGGAAAAAGGTGTGGCGTAAATCACCCGCCAGAACAGACAGCGTACCCCCCTTACTGCGAAGCATTGCCGTGATGCTGTTGAGTCTTGTCATTGGCGTTACCGTTTGTTTTAATGTTGATAATATGAACGATAGTACACACATGTCAACATGTCAACATGTCAAGTATACGAATGAATGCTTTTGAAAAGTTGAAAGAGGAACGCTTGCGCCTTGGCATGAACCAAGAGGCGTTTGCCTCGCTTGCTGGTGTCTCGCGCGGCGCGCAGATCAACTACGAATCCGGCGCGCGAATGCCCGACATGAAATACTTGTCAGCGGTTGCTGCTGCTGGCGCGGATGTGCTCTACATCCTCACGGGAAGGCACGAGAAAGGCGTATTGACACACCGCGAGGCGGCATTACTGAACAACTACAGGAACGCGACCCCAGAGTGCCAACTCGCGCTTGACGAGATTGGCGCTGCGCTTCCGAAACAAGACATAGAAAAAGGTGTGGCGTAATTTTTGCAGCGCGGAAAACACCTATTCAAAGGCATGAAAAAGCGATATAGCTTAATGCGGCACGGGGCGCAGGATATAAATGATGGAATTGGGGGGAGCTTGCGAACCCCACCCACATATATGGGCTGCGCCATTTTTTGTTTCATTTGTATGGACTAAACTCAAAGGAGATGCGTATGTCCGAAGAACAGACTTCAGTCAAAAAAGCCCCAGTCAAGGCAATGTGGATCGTAATGATTCTTGCATGGGTTTTATTTCTGCTGCCAATACCTGGGACGGGAATTTTTATTGCAGGACCGTTGAATCTGGCCGCTTTTATCCTGGCGATTGTCTGCCTTACCAGAAGTAGGGTGTTACAAGGCATTTTGGGATTTATCGGGACGTGTGTCGTATCCGGCGTATTGTTCATGTTTGGCTCTGCTGCAACGGTAGGAGTAGCACTACACGACATTGACAAGCAAGCATCAAAGCAGACAGAAAAGGCAAATGATGCTGACGTTATTAAGGTTTCTGCCAGAGACATGATAAAGGCTTACGATGCAAATGAGGTCTCGGCTGACGGCATGTTCAAAGGGAAAATTGTCGAGGTAACAGGGCGGGTAGGGTCCATTGGCAAAGACATAACCGACAATCCGTATATCGCTATTGATACTGGAGACGTCATACGGTCTGTGCAGTGCTTTTTTCAGAAATCGGCGGAATCAGAATTGGCGCGGGTTTCCAAGGGGCAGCGCATCACAATACGCGGCGAGGTGGACGGCCTAATGATGAATGTAATCGTCAGAGGGGCTCGAATCGTCGAGTAATTTAGCGTCACACGAAGCAGAATTGTTGGACAACGACCGGAATACAGCGCCGATTTCGTCAACATGTGCTTGACAAAATCGGCGTTGTATATCCGAAACAAGACATAGAAAAAGGTGTGGCGTAATTTTTGCAGCGCGGAAAACACCTATTCAAAGGCATGAAAAAGCGATATAGCTGTAATGGCTTGCAAATATCCGCGACAGGCCAGCATTGTTTGAGAATGAAACTGCGGTACATTCTGCTTACGCATGTACACGACGCGTCGGTTCCACAGACAAGCGCATACCGACTGACTTTAGCACTGCCAGCAACGTCCTCAGTGTTGGGTTGCCCTTCGGGGACAGCGCACGGTAAAGCGACTCGCGGCTGATGCCAGCGTCCAAAGCTATTGCAGCCAAACCGCCATAGGCTTCCGCCACGGAGCGCAGCGCCACAAGACCCGCTGCGCGATTATCCGGATCATCAAGCGACTCCATCGCTGCTTTCAGGTATTCACCTGCTAAATCCCGGTCAGCGCGCAGTTCGGCAACTTCCGCCTCATGGTGCGACACCGCATTTTTGAACTTAGCCATCATTGCCTCCGTTTCCATTCTGACCAATATTCCTTTGCCTGCTTAATGTCCGCTGCCTGACTGCCTTTGTTACCACCACAAAGCAACAGTACAACCGACTTTCCATGACGGGCACAGTACACACGGTATCCAGCGCCGACATGGATGCGTAACTCGATAACGCCTTCTCCAACCGGCTCGCTGTCACCGAAGTTGCCAACCTCTACTTGGCGGAGCCGCACCCGGATGCGTGCCTGAGCCATCTTATCGCGCAGCCTGTTGAGCCATTCGGTGAATGGCACTTGACCGTTTTCGCATTGATACCGGAGAAGCTCTATCATGGATTTAATTGTAGCTTAAAAGCTACTAAACAAGCATCCAGAAAACGAGGAATTTATGGACGGCCATCATTCAATATGGCATTTTGCTAAAAAGGGCGGCTGGATGGAAATGACTGGAAAGGAGGCTGAAATGCGTTTCCCTGTGCCAGATCGAAACCGGAAAACGCCAGGGCGCGATCAAAGGTATATGGTAGCCGCGCTAGATATTTCTGTCAGAAATCCAGTTGTGCTTCATGGATGCCAAGTGCTTTGGCAATCTTCTCGCGACTGGACTTACGGATCGTTTTCTTCCCTTCTAGCTGTGCATAGGAGCCTTGCGTGATGCCCATGCGCTTGGCTACTTCAGTTTGCGTAAGTTCGAGATGTTCCCGCCACGCGCGGGCGGCAGAGCATTCGTTATCCATCGCCAAGTCCACAACGGCAGCAGGAATCCCAGGCTCCACCTTTGCCTTGCTTTTAACAAGAGCTTGATAATTAGCGAATGGGATCACCGCAAAGGCGGGGCAGCCTTCGGCGTCGCGAATGATTTGCACAGATTCAGTAAGTACGTTCATCACGTTTTTTCACCTCTTCAATCGAGACGATGTGGGCAATACCATCAAAGTCAAAAAATATCCGGAAGTTACCCACACGCAGCCGGTATTGGTGCTCATGATTGACCAGCGCCCTGACGTTGATGCAGTCCGGCATGTTTTCCAGACTGTTGCATCCGTTCCGCACCGTCTTGTTATCCAACGGCTGCAATTTTCGCAATTGCTTGGCGGCTTTTTTGGAGTAGATGACCTCATTCATGTTTTTTGATTATACGTTATTTATTGGTTTTGTCAAGAGTAAAACCAATATAAAGCGCGCACGGTGAAACGTGCTCAGGCTTCCTGGCAGAAGCCGTCAGACGAGCAATGGTCTAGTTCACGCAGCCCCCTTCTCCAGGAAAATCTACGCCCTCACTGACCAGCAAACTTAGGCAGCCTTTGCCATGAATTCCACGCGGACGGTTTTGATTGCCTCCTGATTACACGGTGGTTACTATAACCACTATGAACAGCCGAGAACTCATCAAACTTCTTGAAGCGGACGGATGGCAATTAGTCCGGATCAGAGGCTCTCATCATCAGTTCAAGAACCCGGACAGGCCGGGGCTTGTGACGGTGAAGCACCCTGACCCTGACATCCCGAAAGGAACATTCGCCAGTATCAAGCGTCAGGCTGGATTGAAATGACTGGAAAGGAGGCTGAAATGCGTTTCCCTGTTGTTTTGCACACCGACGATGGCGTTCGGTTTGGCGTGACGGTTCCCGATCTTCCTGGCTGTTTTTCGGCTGGCGATACGTTTGACGATGCGCTCGCATGTGTCGTCGAAGCCATTGACCTGCACCTTGAAGGGGTCATCGAAGACGGCGGCGAAGTGCCTACACCTAGTGCAATCCGTAAGCATATTGACAACCCGGATTACGGAGGCGGAGTGTGGGCTTTAGTGGATGTGGATGTTTCCCGTTTCGATGGGCGAGCCGAGAAGATCAATATCACCCTGCCCCGCCGCCTGCTTGCGAAAATTGACAGTTACGTACGCGCGCACGGTGAAACGCGCTCAGGCTTCCTGGCAGAAGCCGCCAGACGGGCAATGGGCTAGTTCACGCATTCCCTTCACCGGGAAAATTTCTAGCGGCCCAAACTGCAGGTTTAGGCCGCCTTTGCCATGAATTCCACGCGGACGGCGTTGTACGGAAAATGCAGCTTCCCGTCCGCAGCCTTGTTGACCAGGCCACACAGTACCAGCACTTGTGCATCTGTATGTACGCCCTTGATGTCCCGCGAAACACGTCGCGCAAGTTCGCGTACTCCGGTCGGCCCCGCGCCGGTCAATGCCTCGATCAGCGCCCAGCGCCGCGCAGTCAGTGTATCCAGCAGGCTTTCACGCGAAGTAAATGTGTATCGCGGCGTGTCATCCGGCTTGCCTTTGAATGCCGCCTTCATGCGTTCTTTTACTTCGTCCAGCGTGGCGACGTCGATGGTCAGCATTTTCTCGTTCATGGTCACCTCACAGCCTTGTAACGTCGTTCCAGAAATCGTCCATCAGTGCGTCCAGCGTGGAGAAGGCATATGGTGTCTGACCTTCTCCTGCGTGGCGATGGTCTCCTTTGCCAGCCTCATTGTCATAACGCAACACGCACACTTCGTTGACGATATACGCCAGTCTGTACTTGTAGCTATGCGCGCTTCCGGGCAATGGGTGCGGAACTGCCCAGACCACGACTTCGGCAAAGCTGTTGTCAGAAATGTGGATGCGTTCGCGTTTCAGTAGGGAGGCATTCATGTTGTAAATGTAACATCACATGACAGCGATGTCAATAAAACAACATGTGATAGGCCACCTTTTCACGGTATCCCTGAAACGTTAAGCTGAATGAACTACAAGGCTTACCATGCGAAACAGCGCCTCAGTTCTTCCCCTTCTCCGGGAAATCAATCGCCAGCGGCTTGAACCGCACCGCCTCTTCCCCGAACCACCCGTTCACATCCGCCAGCCGCGCCTGTAGGGGCTGGATTTCGTTGGCGAAGAACACCGCCGCCGCCTTCTCGGCGTCCCCGAAGCCCGCCGCGTTGCTCGGCACGATGCCCATCAATTGCGGCGGTACGCGGTGCGCGGCAAGCTGATCGTCGCGGGTGGTGTTCTTGATGTTCAGGAAGTCATCTTTCGCCGCGACCTCAGAGACTGGGATCAACTGGATGCCATCTTTTTTTCCGCTGGGCGCGTACATGAAGAGGTTGCGGAAATTCCCCGGCCCCTTGCTCTCTTTGAGCGCCTTGCGCAGGTTGTCCACATCCTCCTGGCTGTGCGCGGCGTCCGTCATGTACAGGATGAAACCGGCATGGCTGCCGTTGTTGTAGTACCTGCGCCGGAAGAGCGTCGCGCTCTCGTTCAGGAAAGCGGATTGAAGCGCGGCAAGATATTGCGGCAACCCGTACACCTCTTGGTTCAGGTCGGGTTCGATCAGGTGAAAGAGGCTCCCCTCGCGGAATTCGTGCTCTTTGCCGAACGGCACGGCGTCACCAAAAAACGCGCTCCCGGCTTCAGGGACAAACCAATAGCGGTCGAGGTTGTTGCCGCGCCGCACGTACTTTGCCAAAACCGCATCCAGCCGGATCGGTTTGCCAATCAGGTTGTCGACCCTCTCCAGATAGGCGTTGCCAAATACGATGAATTCCCACGCGAACCGCTCGAACGCTGCACGGGAAAGCCATTTGTTTGGGACGAATGCGGCGGTCAGGACGTTCCTCTTCACAATCATGGCGCTGGCATGATGGACGCTTGCGCGCGCGGCGCGCGCCAGCCCGTCCATTGAGATCGGCGGGGAGTACCACTTACCGAGGTTCACGCATTCCAGATAGTCGAGCATCCCGCGCCCGGAAAGTACCGGCTCCGGGTCGCCAAATGTGAACGCCTCAATCGCCTTCGCTGTCATCGTGTCCATCCTCGTTTTCGTCGTCATCATTCCCGGCCTCGCCGGGTTCGGCGGTACGCAGTTCCAGTTCCAGGTCTGTGGTCATGCCGGAGCCTGAGAGTTGATGCGTCACCTTCGCCACGCGCCAGCGCGTACCGTCAATGGCGGGCTTCCAGCCGGATACGGTCGCGGCCAGTTCGGTCACGATGTCAGGCCGTCCCAAGGCAAGCGACAAGCTGAATGTGCTCGCGCCGCGCAGCGCCTTCTTCAAGGCAGATACTGCCGCCCTCGCCGCATTCTTCCGGCTGGCGTAGGTATGACGAAGCACCTTCAGCTTTCCGCCTTCGGCTTGCGCATTGCCGCCGACATTGTCTTTTTGTTGGCCCTTCTTCAAATCCTGTTCACGGATCGTCACCGTACCTTGCTTGCCTGCTTGCTTGTCGTAGTAATTCGCGGATACCCCTGCACAGCCTTCCCGGTCGGACACCGAAAAGCGATGCCGATCCCCAGATGCCCGCGTGACCGTCACTTCAGGCAGCGGCTCGCCGTTGATCGTTTTGCCGCGCCCAATGGCATAAAAGATCAGCACGCTATCCTTGACCGTAGCCATCGCGTCGTATGTCAACGCCAGCCGCGTCAGAAAACTCGCGTCAGATTCAGACTGCTGGTCAAGGTGCTTGACTTCTGCCTTTTCCAGTTCCGGGCTGATGGCGGGCTTGAGTTTGTGCTCCTGCGCGATTTTCCGGACGATGGCCCCAAGTGTTGTTCCGTGCCAGCTCCGCTCTTTTTTCGTCAGTAGGCTCTCGCGCAGGTCGGCGGAGTGCGCCCGGATGGTCAGTTGGTCGGGCGTGCCGGAATGCTCCACCTCGTCGACCGTGTAGCTTCCCTTGTCAAGCAGCCCCATATCGCTACGGCCAAGCGCCAGCGACAGCCTTACACCTCGCGCCGGGATGTCGAGCAGCCCGTCAGCGTCTGATAGCGTCAGGTCTAGTTGGTCTGCCTCCAGGCCGGGATTGTCAGTAAGCGTCAACTGCATCAGGCGCGGCGCAAGGTCGATGGTCAAATCTTTGTCCGCAATGGCAAGCCGCCACAGGGCGCGGGGGTAGCTGGCCGCGCCCATCAGAACATCCCCGTCACCGGCCTGCCGGAATAAGCCCCGTCATCGGAATAGGCCGTTTCTTCCTCGACGGTTTCTTCGTCCCCGGCCTTGGCATCCTCTTTTGGTTTGCCGTCTTTTTCCACAACCAGGCGGCGGGCGGTTTCCGTTTCTTCATCGAGCAGGTCGCTATCGCCGTCGTCAACGCGCTTCAGGGCGAGCGAGAATTCGATCTTGCGCGGCACGCCGTCCCGGAAAAACACCGTCTGCGTCTCGTCGAGGCTTTCAATTACCCATCGCCCATAGAGTTGCCCGCGCCCGTCGACCAGCACATAAGCCTCCCCGTCATCGGCCATGTCGCGCAGTTCGTCGAGCGAGAGGAAATTGCCCGCCAGTTCGGGAAGCAGTACGCCAGAAACGGTGATGGATTCGTCGTCTGGGCCAATGAACTGCCGCGCCGGACGCAAGCCAACGCGAGCATTCGACGGATGCCGCCAGCCCATTTGGCGTTGCAAGCTCTGATAGGGGGCGCTCTTGAGTTCAAAAACGAATTGACCGAGGCACATCATGCCCATCGCCTACCCCCTCCCCAGTGCCACGCTGATTTCCGCATCCCCACCGCGCTTAAGCGTGCCGGAAAGCGTTACCGTCATGGCTGCGACTTCGGCGGACAGCGTGACCTGAGAAACGCGAATGCGCGGCTCCCACCGCATGATGGCTTCCGCCGTCGCGGCAATGACGCGTAGCCTGTTCGCGGGTGTCATGGGCATGTCGACCAGGTCGGGCAGCCGTGAACCGAAATCCCGGCGCATCACCCTTGTTCCAGTCGGCGTCGTAAGGATTTTTCGGATGCTCTGGCGAATGTGGTCAAGCTCGGTAATCGAGCGCCCGGTTTCCGCATTCATTCCGCGCCACATCTTTAGCCCCCGCCTACCGGCTTACCGGTATTCCCGCCGCCTGCCTGGACGCCTGAATGGGTATGCCCCTTGAGCGAGACGCCTGCGCCGGTCACGTCCACGTCCGCGTCGATGCGCCCCCGGAAGATGGCGCTCCCGCCTTCGCCGCCCGCACCCGGCTGCCCTGTCAGGCCGCCCAGGATCACCACGTTGCCTTGCAGCGTGATCGGCGGGGCAATGACCGTGATGCTGTCGGATTTCAGCATGATGGCGCTTTCCGTAATCTCCAGCGTCGAGCCGCCGACCCGCAGCGTGAGCTTCCCCGCTGGCAGGTGCAGCAGGTATTCATGCGCCCCTTGGTCATACCGCTCGACCGCGCCGTCATCCCAATGGCGGGCTGTGACCTTGGCGTCCTCTTCCGGCGCCTCGTGTGCTGCGTTGAAAAACCCGGTGAGGATTGCCCCGGCTCCGGTTTCGCCAGAGGGCGAGAAGATGAGGCACTCCTCACCGACCGAGGGCGGCGACCATTCCCGCACATTCCCGGCGCGTGGCGTGACCCACTTGAGCCAATCAGTCGCCAGCCCGCCAGACTTTGCGCGGCACATTGGCGGTTTTTGCGCGCAGTCCACGGCGGTGACAGTGCCGAAGCGGATCATGCTTTCGATGCGGCGGTTTTGATCGGGGGAAAGGTCGGCACTCATGCCACGCATGGTTTCCTGTTTTCCACGCGAGCGCGAGAGCCGGATGTTGTGCCGCACGGAATGACAACATCAGCATTGGGCTATTCCGTGTGGAGTCCAGACAACGACGCCGCCCCTCACGCGCCCGCATGCCGCGCGACCCACTCCTTCATCACGTCGTTGACGCGCGTCTGCCAGCCGGTGTTCTCCGTAAGCTGCCCGCGTATCTTCTTGGGTGATGGCAGCCATCTATCCGCTTTAAACTCCCATTTTTCCGGGTTACGGTTGGTAAGGTAAGCTAAATCAGCAGCCGTCAGGCCATGATGGCCAAGTGCGCGATGTACCCGGAGCGTGTCTGCCCGCTCGCTCGGGCGTGATCGTCAAGCCGTACCAGTACCCGCCTCGGGAGAGTGATATTCACGCGCTCGACACGATCATCCAGCATGGCCGGGTCAACTTCGGCGATGGCCCACACCCACCCAGAGAATTCCGGATTCTGTCGCAATGCTTCTATTTTGGAGGGGGCAGGGATGTTTTCGCCTTCTTCCAGCGCGGATTCTATCCACAATGAGATAGCCTCTTTCGCGTTTTCAATGGCTTCGTCTACGCCACTATCAGCAGCAGAAAAGCACCCAGGCAAGTCTGGGACGACAACGCCGAAGCTGTGCGTCTCGTCGCCTGGTTCAATTGCTATGGGGTATCTCATGGCTTTGGCTCCTCTATTCCTGCTTGCTTCATCAACTTCTTCAACAAGCCAACACCCAAATCCTTGCGTGGGTGGGGGACACTGACATGCCCCGGACGCTGCGCATGGCGGAAAATATGATGCGACCCGCGCGTGTTGATGAGTTTCCATCCTGCCTGTTCAAGAAGTTTGATGAGTTCAGCGCTTTTCATGGTGTGTATTATACACACTTTTGTACTGAAAAGAACGAATCGGCACTAGTTGGGTATTGCATTCCTCCCCACGCTGGCGGAATGTGAAGCTGCCTGAGAATAACAGGCGCGGGTGTCGAAAGACCGGATTATCTAGGCGCTGAGCAATTTTTCACGCTACACAACATCAGCCGAATTCCTTTTCAACGTGCTCATAGATCAGGTCTTTTATCGCGTCCATATCTTTACTGGAAAACCCGAGTAGCGGGCGTTTCGGGTAGGTATACGTCGGGCTGTTTTTTCTTTTTGTCGAAACCTTGTCGCGTAGCCCAAAGTGATGGACGGCGGCTATGCGCGCCTTTTCTTCTGGCGAAAACGTCAATGTCACGGCATCTTTCGTCACGGTGAAGCGCAGGTTTTTCGCAACGCGGAGTTTCTGGAACAGCTTTCTGAATTTTGGCTTCCTGTTTTTCTTTCCGCCTGGCGTCATCGAGATTGTTCTGACCTTCTTTTTTACAAACGTCCGAATCCCACCTGACGTGTTGCTCCATCCAGTAAATACTTTACCGTCATGTCCGATGCTTGTGACATCGTAGTATTTTTCCTGATCGCTCCCTTTCTTTTTATAGAGGAACGTTCTGCGCTTCTCTGCCTCTTGCTTCTGCACTTTCTTTGGTACAAATGGCGTACCGTCCGGCGAAACACCGGCAGCGATGCGCTTTATGTTTATTCGGCGAGCGAAAAAACCGAGCTTCAGTCCGAGTTTTCGCCGCCCTGCCGGGGACAGCGCGGCAATCAGGCCGTCGAGCGCCATATTGACTTCTGTCACGCCTTCGATGTGGGTATCCGCACTCATCTTATTTTTCCTCTTGCGGTTATACGTCTTTGACGTACAATCAAACCATGTACACAATTTCTGAAAGCCCGCTTTTTTCCGCAAAGGCCAAAGGAATCTGGTCTGAAGACGAGCACGGCGAATTCTGCGCGTGGTTGGCTGTCAATCCTTTCGCTGGCGACGTAGTGCCCGGCGCTGGCGGCTGCAGGAAAGTGTGATGGAAACGCAGCGGTACGGGGAAAAGCTGCGGGGTGCGGGTGATTTACTTCAACAGGCTCGCTCACGGGGAAATACTGTTGTTGACGATTTACGCGAAAGCGGTACAAGAAAACATCCCGGCGCACATCCTGAAAGCTATCGTGGAGGAATTGCAAAATGACTGAACGTGAAATGACCAGTGAAGAACTGGGGCTGGAGATATTGGAATCCATCCGACAGTGGAAGGCTGGAAAAATCGGCCGCGTTACCCTTGTCGATACCGAACGCACCGGAGGTACACTGGCTTCCGAGGCGCGGCACAGGCTTGGCCTCTCACAGTCCATGTTTGCCGAAATGCTCGGAATATCTGTACGCACATTGCAGGAGTGGGAACAAGGCCGCCGCAACCCCTCCGGCGCAGCGGAAGTGCTCCTGAAGGTCGCCATTCTGCGCCCCAGGGCGGTGATGGACGCCAACGTGCCATTCAAGGTTATTTCGCGCGCGCCTTCCACGCCTGAAACCACGGTGTTGGAATTGCACACGGATACAGCGATGACAACGGCCTGACCCATCACGCAAACTCCATGAAACTTGCGCCCGTCTCGCCTTCCCGTGCACCGGCCAGCGGTTCGTTGTAGAGGGCGTGCAACGTTGCCCAGGCAAGGTCGGCGTGCGAGGTTGCGGCGGAACGGTCCGCCTTGAACGTCATCGCCCGCCCGGATTCCGTAGAAGCCTTCTTGATGGCCATGAAGGATTGCGCCATGTCCGCCCATCCGGCATCGAACTCGACCCGCCCCTTGTTGAACACGTCCAGCCCTTTGAGAACCAGCCCGGTTTTTGTTTCGATCGAGTAATGGATGGCACGGGCGCCTGGGAAAAACTGGCGAACCAGTTCAAACACGCCTTGACCCATCCCCGTTGCGTCGATGGCGATGTGCGTGACGTGGTAGCGTAGGCATGCGCCCCGGATTGCCTGGGCCTGTGACTGGAAATCCAGCCCCCGGAACTGCTCGCGCTCCAGCAGCCGGAACTTGCCGTTTGGCTTCTCGGGCGGCGCGACGATCACCATGGCCGCGCTGTCCCCGGTCGACGAGGGGTCGTAGCCGACCCATACATCCTTTTCCCCAAATGGGCGCAGCGCAAAGGGGCGGTAATCCTCCCAGGCGTCCCAACTGTCGACCATCGCCCGCATCAGCAGCGCCATCGGGAACACGCTGGCCGTGTCGTCGACGAACTGGCACATCAGTAGGTTGGCGTATTCCTCCGGGCCGTATTCGAGCCTCAAGTCATCAAGGTCGAAAAGCCCGCAGCCCCCGGCAATGGCGTCTTCCACCGTGACGATCTGCCGCCAGTGTTTGTCAGGGCCGACCGCGCCCTCCGCGAGGGCCTCATGGGATGTGGCAAATATCGCCTGCGCGTCCTTTGCCCTGCGCCGGTTGAACGCGTCGCCATTCCAGAACGGATAGGCTTCATGGTTGATGCTCGATGGCGTTGAAAAGTAGGTCGAGCGCCACTTTTTATGGAGCGCCATGCCGGAAGCAACCTTGCGCAGCTCAGTAAATTTCCCTACCCAGAAATACTCATCGAAGTACAGGTTCCCGTGGTAGCTCTGCGCGGTTTTTCCGTTGGTCGCAAGGAAATAGAGCGCCGCGCCGTTGCCGGAAAGGATGATGGGCGAGCCGGTCAGTTCCACCCCGGCATCGGCGGCGAACGCGACGATGTACTGCCTGAACACATGCGCCTGTGCTTTCGATGCGCTCAAAAATATCTGGTTGCGCCCGGTCTCGATGGCGTCTATCAGCGCCTCACGGGCGAAGTACCACGTCGCGCCGATCTGCCGGGACTTGAGGATGTTCCGCACCCGGTGTTTCAGCCCCGCATCGTGCCATGCCTTCTGATAGCCGAAAAGCGACTCCATGAATGCCTGTTTCAACTGCGCGGCCTGTTCCTCGTTCACCGTGTTTCTGATGGGCTTCTTTTTTGGGGCGGCGTTGCGGTTGGCAACCTTCGGGTTCAGGTCGGCTTCGTTTCCGCCCGCGCTGTACTTCCTGATCCGGGCGGCACGTTCCAGTTGCCGCCCGAGCAGGTCGATTTCCTTGTAGTCGCCGCCTTCCTTTCCATCCTTCATGACAAGCTGGATAAGCCGCGCTTCGAGCGAGCTTTCCACCCGCTCAACAGGTGAGGCTTCGTCCCATTTGTCGCGTCGCTTCCATGACGAGACCGTTGGGAACGGCACATGGATAAAATCCGCGATGGCCGCCAGCCGCCAGCCGAGCCAGTACAGGGTGCGCGCCCGGAAACGCGGCTCGTAGTCATCCACCTCTTTTGGGATCAGGGCGGGAGGGGCAATCTCGGTCACGGTGTAGATGGGCCGTCAAACGGCGGCGCGTCGAATGTGCGGACGAGCTTGCTGTCGATCCAGAACTCCCACCTCTCGATCTGCCGCTCCGGGGCAGCGGGCGGCTCGGCAACATGCCGGACGGTGGCAACCGTGCCGGGGCCTGTCAGACCTTCCGGAATGGGGATGCGGATCATTTCGGACTCCACGCCATGCCCTCCGCCTCCACCGTCGCTGCAGCCTTCGCCCTGTTCTGCCTCTGGCTGCGTGGCAAGCGCGAGCGACACGACCACGCGCTCGGTGAGTTTGGCAAGGTGTATCTCGATGTCGCACTTCCCGGCATCGAGCACGTCGACCTCGAACGCAAAATCCTGCCGCCTGTCGGGGTTCAGTAGGATGTCCGGCTGTTCTTCCTGAAGCCACGCGACAATGGGCAGAAAAAGCATGTCGGCATGCCCTGCGTAGTCCATGACCAGAACGACCAGATCGTATTGATACTCGAATGACAGCCCGCCGTGCATGGTGCTATGGACTTCCCCGCGCTCGATGCGCACGGATAGCATTTCGGGGTTCCGTGCGAGTTCCGGGCATGCGGCGGACAGCGCAGCACGAAGCGACTCGGGCTTAATCATTCGTAAAAACTTCTCATGGCATTGACCCTGTTGCGGCAGGCGTCGTATTGGGTGCGGGCGTGTCTTGCCCATATGGCAACATCTGCATCCGTAGCCCACTGCCCGTCATCGGGATCGGGGGAAGTTCCGGCATCGGCGCGAGAAGGCTCGCCGGTGGCTGCGGACACATGGGCGGCACTGCGCTCGTTGAGCATGCGCACAATGTCAGAGCTGAGGCACAGGCGGCCAGAAGTGAGTTTGCGGATTTTGTCATCTTTTTCCTTACCCCGTTTTATAGCTTCAGCCTCACGCGCCAAGGCTTGGCTCGCGGTGGTTTCCCATTTCCGCTGCGTTGCAATGGCGGTTTCGGCGGAAATGCGCAAGGCATCTGCATGCGCTTCATTGATGCGGGCGATTTTTCCGTTAAGCCGCCAGTCATTGGCAAGCCAGCCGCCACAAGCCCCTGTGATGGCAATGGCAATCGCAATAATCAGAGCCTTTAATGACGTCATTTTTTGATCGCTGCGTGGCAAAGCGCGGCGCGCGCCTGTGCCCGTGTCCAGACCCCCGCGCAAACCTTGTTGCCCGGTGTCGCGCAGTCGAATGTCCTGACAAAGCGGTAGCGGAGATAGAACTCGCAGTGCTCGACATTGCGGCCAGCCCTGGCAAGCATAAGGAGGCTTGATTCCTTCCACCTTTGGCATCCGAATTGGTGCACGAAGTCCCCGGCCAGGTCGAAAAGCGGCTGCGCCGTTTCGCACTCCGGGCAGGATCGGCGGACACACGCCGCGTTTTCGCTGGTGGCCAGCGAGAATTCAAGGACGGCCTGCCCAATCGGCACACGGTCGCCAAGTTGTACGCGCTTGCCCGTGCTCGGGTAGTACGTAAGCCCGCCGACATTGAGCGTCGGCGGGTCTCCTTTTACCGGGACAATCGCCCTTGCTTCGGTCGCGTCTGGCTGCGGAGCGCCCTCGTACTGGAGGCTAAAGGCGATCCCGGCGGCACTGATCGCCGCAACGCCCCAAACGATCTTTTCGGACAGGCTACGGGTTGCCATCACCCCCCCTTGCCGTGCGCTTGCTCTCTGCCCGGACACGCTCCTGGCGTCGGCGGTCGATGATGTCCCATGCAAATTTATAGACAAGATGGACAAGCATCAGCAGCGTGTAGGCCAGCGTGACCACCATTACCACCTTGTCGATATTTCCAATGATGATGTCGAAAGCAGACACGGCAACGGGCGGCGCGACTTTGACGCTGGATTTGGCAATTTCAGACTGTATTTCCGTATTCATGCTCAGTCCCAAAGGTTGACGAGTTTCCGCGCCTGAATTTTTGGCGCATCCGGCAAGCGCACGGGGAAGCCCTCCGGCAACAGCGCGTGGCGGTCAAGTCCAGGGTTAAGTTCAAGCGTTGTTTCCACCACGCCAGCCGTGCGCCCAAGCACACGAAAGCAGAGGGCGTCTATCGGTTCCAGTTGGCGGGCGCGTGCGGTGCTCATATCAGTTCCATCGTCGAGCGGGCTTCGCCCTTGATGTCGCGGACTGCCCAGAAAGCGTTGCGCCGGTGGTTCTCGATGGCTGGCGCTTGACCTTCGGCGCGCTGCTGCGCGTCCCCGGTGGCATCAAATCGCAGGTAGCGTTCCATCAGGTCAGCCGTGGCGTATTCATAAACGGCGCGGCAGTAGAGGTATGGCAAGCGGGCGGTGTCTTCGTCCGGCACGGCATCGAGCGACAGGCATCCAGCCGCCTCCCTGGCGATACGCCACGCCTTGAGTTCGCTGTTGATGTAGACCACCGCTTCGGTAAGCGCATGGATAAGCCGCGCCGTGCTCACCGTGCCGTCTACCCGCATCACATCACGGAACGTATCGGGATTGACTGCAGGCCAGAAAGGGTGGCGCGGCAGGTCTTTGGCAGGTTTTGCAGGGGCAGCGGCAACGAATGTCATGGTTTCATTCCCCAGTAGAGGGGAGGCGCGAAGCGCATGGATAGTCGGACGGTGGAGGGGGGATAAGGCTTGAGGGGGTGACGTCCAGCCCTCTCCCCCCTGCCGTCCGGGTGCGTGGTATCGCCCGGTTAACCCGCGCCCGCCGTGTCGGCGGATGCGGGCGTGTTCTTGATGATCCGTGTCATGCGCTCGATGTCTTTCTTCACACCTGCATTTGAGTTGAATTCCAGCGCGGTTTTCAGGTGCCCCAAGGCCGTCGTGTGCCTTCCAATGACCTCATGCACGAGGCCGCTGGATTTATGCAGCTTTGCCCGGACTTCGTCCGGCATGTCCATCCCGGCAGTGAGGATGCTGGCCGCGCCAAGGGCGTTGTCCATCGTGATTTCAAAGCCATTTACGAGGCGGCCCTCGTCCAGCGCCCGTTTCGCGGCGTCCGCGATTTCTTCGGCGACCAGGCAGGCCGCGTTGCGGTTGTACCGGGCGGGCAGCTTGATGTCGTTCTTCAGGACATATTCAGCGATGCGGAGCGCGCCGGGGAAATCCTCGGTATCCAGCCGCCACACCATGATGTTGGTGAGGATGTCATCCTGCTCGCCGCTGTTCGTTTCCAGCGCCCCATCGACCCAGGCATCATACTCCGGCAATATCTGGCGCTTGAGGTCGATCTTCTTTGCAACGGACTGGATTTGCTTCAGCCGCCGCATGTCGGCGTCGAGCTTTGCCAGCATCAGCGCGTAAGGCTTGGCATTTTCGATGGGCGCGAGCCTGTCGCGCGCCGCCGCATGGGCAATGCGGGCGGCAACACGTTCGCGGTGGCGGCGGGCAGGGGATGGCATCAACATGCTTAAGGCTCCTGTGCCTTGGCGGTGACGATGTTCTCAATCAACGCCGCGCAGCCGTAGTCTTCGACCACGTAGGCGTCGTTAGAGGACTCGTAGTTCTCAATCTGGTCCTTCTCTGGGTTGTCCTTGATGTGACGGCGGCGCGCGCCTTCCTGGTAATACCGGGAGAGATTGTCCAGACGGGTAATCAGGATCGTGCCGTCAGGAAAGTACGGGGCGCGGACGGTCTGCAGCCCGCCCACGCGCTTCTGGCTCACCAGCAGGTCGAGCGCCAGCGTCTCGGAGGGCGGCTGCGTGGTGTTGATGAGCGGAAAATACTTATCGGCAAAGAGGCCGCGCCCGAGGACCACCACCAACTCGGTATCCTCGCGATACCAAGGGTCGATCAGTTCATTGACCGCGTCAAACACCAGCGCGTCGAGGTTGGCGTAATCCCCGCCATCATAAACATGCAGCACGCCTTCTTCCGCACCGTCGCTCATGACGCGGGCGGGCGCATCCTCCCGGATGTGCTGGAGCCAGCCTTTATTGACGTCCTGAAGGAGAGGGTTTGCTTCACGGTTGCTGGTATCGGCGCGTGATACGCCATTGAAACCGATGGTAATGATGTCGAGCGCCTGACGCTTGATGATGGCGTCGCGGAGCTTGTTCTGGAAATCAGGGAACTTTGCCCATGAGTCGATCTTCGCGTACCGGAGGGCGGTATCGAAGTTCGTCTGTGTGCATTCGTATTTGTTGGAAGCCAGCGCGGTGGGGTCGAACGGCACGCGGCGTTTTTCCGGGAGCCGGGTGTCGACGGTATTGGCGATGGTGGAGCCGATGCCCAGGCCGATCTTTTCGCCCTGCTGCTCGATGACGCCAACGTTGTTGATACGCCCGAGGAATTCGCTGGATTCCTGAATTTTCTGTTCCAGCGTCTGCTGCACGGACGGCTCCACCGAAAACCGCGTTGCAGCGTTTGCAACGTGGTTCAGTTCGGCAATCCGCGCCATGTAGGCGTCAAATTGGATGCGGCTTTCGTTTCTCATGGTGTGCTCCGTTGTGTTCAGCAGTCAGTCTTTGCGCCGCTCGCGCCAGTGGCATGCGGGCGGGGCGGTGTGTTTGGGGTGCTCTCCAGATGCTCTTTCAGCTCGGAAAGCTCCGTTTGCAATGCGGAGAAGCCAGGAACGGTGACTTCCAGCGTGTTTACTTTTTGTTCCAGGCTGGTGAGTTTTTCGAGCATCGCGCCCACTTTCCCCGCTATTTCAGAAATGGCGGATTGGCACGATTTGATTTCAGCATTGAAATCGTTATCGTATTTGGTTCGGAAATAGCCCATGACTTTTTCAATAAAAGTCACGGCGGAAGTTTCCGGCGCTTCGGTGGGTTTCGCGTCTTCAATATCGAAAACGGTCTCGTTATGGAAAGCAGCGTTTTCGCCCTTCTCAAAGGCCGAAAAGCGCATGGGCTCCGTCCCAACCGATGCAGGGGTATCCGTTAGCGCAAGGCCGACAAGGTAGCTCATGCCCTTGCCGATGAAATTAGGCATGATCTCAACGGAAGCAAAGGCTTTTTTGCCACGGTACTGCATTTCGGCTGCCGCATCCGACACTTCCGCGACGGCCATCAATTGCAGTTTTTTATCGCCGAGGATGTCAATCTCTCGGGTAGAGAGCGAGATAACTTTCCCGAAGGCCGAGAAATCGGAATCCGGATAGGCCGAAATGAAGTGTTCAAGATTGACCAGCGCGGTATATACCGCAGGGTCGTAACTCTTTGCCATATCCTCGATCATTGACCGTGGGATGCTGCGCCCGTCGATGGTATTGCCCTCGGTGGCAACTGCAAAAGGCTTCGTAGTAGGCATGGTTTGCGACCTCAACCGTTTTTCAGGGTGGAAATGAATTTGAGTAGCGCATATCATTTCCCGGTGCACCAATGCCATCAATTGATTAGAGTTGTCTTTTTTCGATATACAACACTAATTGATTTATACCGCGCATGCTCGGGACGAAACTCCGCACGAAACAGGAGAACCCGCCATGCCAGCAGAAACGCTTACCTTCCACACGCTGCTCACCTCGTTGGGCGCAGCAAACCTGATTAACGGACAAGTTTTCGGCGTGAGTGTGCCCATCACGCACATCGCCGTCGGCGACGGCGGCGGCGCGCACGTGACCCCTACCGAGAACGTCACAGGGCTTGTGAACGAGGTGTTCCGCGTGCCTGTCACGTCGATTTCGCAGGACACGGACAACCCGAGCTGGCTGATTGTCGAATCCGTACTCCCTGCGAACGTCGGCGGCTGGACGATCCGTGAAGCGGGCCTGATCGGCGGCCTGAACATGCAAAACATACAGGAAACCCAGAACAACCCAGGGAAAAACCTGCTGTCGTATTCAAATTTTCCAGAGACCTACAAGCCGCATCTTTCGGAGGGCGCTGCAAAAGACATCTCCATCCGGATGATCCTTCAGGTCTCGAATGCCTCGCTGGTTGAGTTGAAGGTCGACCCGAGCGTGGTGGTGGCAACCCAGAAAAACGTCGAACAGGCGATTGCGGCGCACAGCAGCAGCAAGAACCCGCACCCAGACCTCTACGCGCCGATCAGTCACCCGGTTGATTCGCTGGCACATAATGACATAAGGGAATCTGTTTCAACGCTGGCCGAATACGTCGATCAAGAATTCATTTCCGTAAACAGAATGATTTCAGGCCGTATCCATTGGCTTTCGGAAAGCGACGCACTGCCCAATGAGAACATCGGCCCCATCTGGCACGATGCTTACAATAGCATCATGACGTGGCAGGAATTTACGGCAAACGGCGCGGGCTACATTGGCTACGCCAGCCGTTTAGTCGGCAAACCAGAATTAGATGCCCAACCCACGGCGCGAAAGGGTTTCATTCCCAGCGGGGCGAGCAATCTATCCAAGGCTGCCTACACCGCCCTATGGAATTGGGCTGTCCATACTGGCCTGCTGGTTTCTGCTGGAACATGGGTAGCGGGGACAGTGGCCGTCAAGGATAACGGCGACGGCACATTCGCCGTTTATGACTTGCGCGGGGAATTCCTCCGGGCTTGGGATGCCGGGCGCGGGGCGGATGCAGGGCGCGTTTTCGGGACGTGGCAGGAGGATGCGATCAGAAATATTTCTGGGTCTGTTAACGCTTCCGTACAGGGAAATTCAGGTGCGTTTTCATCAGCATCTGGTGCTTTTTCGGTAGCAAATCAAAAAAGTCAAACAGCGGGTACTTCAAGTTATTCTGGATACCTCACATTTTCTTTTGATGCTTCCAAAATTGTTCCGACAGCTGCTGAAAACCGAACACGCAATACAGCCCTGATGGCCTGTATCAAGTTTTGATGCGTCAGAATTTCACGGCAGGAAATAGCGTGACGTTTCGTGCGCGGTCTTCTGCAGCGGTGGGGACGACACGGGAGGAGTCGTCAGTCTGAATCCGACAACCGTGCTCGGCGGCTGGCATCGGCGGCGCGCTGGGCGTCTGCAATCTTCCGGGCGACAAGCTCGGCCAGTGCCTTTTCGTCCATGCCGGGGGCGGGATAAACGTTGACGGTGACGGAAACCGTGCTGCTTCCACCCCCAACTGGCGCGGCCATCGCCGGGGACGCCACGGCAATGGAACCGGCTGCGACCATCGGGGCAACCGCCGCCTGCATAGCGGCAAGCGGCAGCGACGCGGCAGTTTTTAGGCCATCGGCCAGCCCCTGCATAGTGAAGCCGCCAAACTCCATGAACACGCGCGAAGGGGAATTGATGCCGAGCGTCTCGCAGAACCAGCCTTTGATGTTTTCGCCCAAGTTGACGACGAACTCTTTTGCCTTGTTCCATCCTGCCGTGAGTCCGCCGATCAGGCCGTTGAGGATGTTCGCGCCAAACTCCGAGAAATTTCCCGGAAGCTCCACGCCGAACCAACTCATGAGCGAGGCAAACCCTCTATAAAACATCCCCAGCGGCGACCAATTTAATATGCTTGCGGTGATATTTTCGATGCCGCTGGAGAAGAAGCCAACGATTCCGTCCCACAGTCCAACGAAAAACCCTTTGATCGGCTCCCAATATTTATAGATGAGGAAGGCTATGGCAACTACGGCAGCTATGGCAGCTACGACCAAACCAACAGGCGATACCACTGCAAAAAACGCTGCCTTGATGCCAATAACTGATGACAAAAGTTTCATCGTTTGGAATATTTGAAATCCTGCTTTCAAGCTTAATAAACCCGTTTTGAAAAGCGAAATGCCGTAACTTGTCGCAAGCCAAGCAGCTCGCATTGTTAAAAGCCCGACACCTATTTTTATTATCCAACTGAACAGAACCGGGTTTTCTTTTACGAAAGCGGAAACCCCGCGCAACAGTTCTGCGAAGGATCGGATCAGTTCAGTCAGTGGGCCTTTTTCTGTGTCCGTGAGGAATATGCTCAAATCCTGCCAAGCGGACTCCATTTCTTTCAAAGCGCCCTCTGTGTTGTTCCCCATGACGGCAGCGGTTTTTGCTGCCGCACCTTCGGAGTTTTTGACGGCATCGATATATGGCTTGATTTTTTCAGCATCGCTCAACACCGCCATCATTCCAGGAGCCGCACGGATGCCAAAAATATTTGTCAGGGTATTTGCGCGTTCCGCATTCCCCATACCCTCTGTTGCTTTGGCGATGTTGTAAAGGATTTCAGGGTAAGAACGCATGTTCCCTTGAGCATCCTTTGTTGTCACGCCGAGTTTTTTGAGTATTTTATCTGCATTTGGTACGGAACCCGTAAGGTTGTTTAGTGCGTTTCGCATTGTTGTCCCCGCCATGCTGCCCTGAATACCAGCGTTCCCAAGCATGCCAACAATGGCGGAAGTTTCTTCAAGCGAGACGCCTAACGCCTTTGCGACAGGGCCTGCGTATTTCATGCTCTCCGCAAGCATATTGAGGTCAACGTTTGACGTTGTAAATGCCATCGTAAGCGTGTCTGAAATACGCGTCATTTGCGAGGCATCAAGGCCGAAGGCTGTCTGGATGTTTGAGGCAATATCCGCCGTGCGTTGTAAATCCACGCCACCTGCCTTGGCAAGATCAAGCATGCTTGGCATGGATTTCAAAATTTGCTCTGGCTTGAAGCCCGCCATAGCAAGAAAACCCTGAGCCTGCGCAGCTTCAGATGCGGTGAAGGATGTCTGCGCACCAAGTTGCCGCGCTTGATCAGTGAGAGCCTTCATTTCAGTCGAATTTTTGTCCAACCGCGTGAGTGCCTGTACTTTGCTCATGCTGGCTTCAAATTCGATACCAACTTTCAGCGGCTTGGATACGAGATAGGCTAATCCGGCGGTTTCCATGATCTGCCCGCGCAACTCTTCCCGCTTCTGTTTTTGCGCGGCGACATAGTTCTGAACGCGAGATAATTCCCGCGTTTTGAGTTTCAGCCCTTCGATTACCCTTTCCTGCTTTTCATATTCTCGCGTCATGTGTGCAATGTAAGAAACAGGGGATCTGTTTGCAATTGCCTGTTGGATGCTTTCCCCAAGTTTTTTATTCTCGATGCTCAGTAACGCCGTTGATCGCTTGCACTTATCAAGCGATTTCTGAAGGCTCCCAAAGGCAGCCATCGCACTACCTGAGACTGCGCCCAATGTGATGGTTAACGCGAGATTGTTCGGCATTTTGCTCTATACTTTATAATTTTGACAGGAGGTAGCGATCATGCTCAGGGACGAGATTATTGGCGGGTGTATTTTGGTGGCTTCTGTAGCCGCGCTTGCCCTTGGTTTCTGGGTTTCGCATCTCTTTACGGGCAACATTTACGTCTCCATTTTTTTGACAGTCGTCTTTTTCATGCCTGCCGCTGCTGTTGTTGTGACGGCTATCGATGCTGCAGTGAACCTCTGGCACAAAGCGCATGGCACTGTAAGACCCATTTTATTGCCGCAAACCTGCGAACATGACGCAGACAAGGAATGGAAAGAAACCAAGAAGATGATCAAACGGATGGAGAGGGATGAGCGCCGCGCAGCGCGCAGCGCAGCAGCACGTTATGACCCTCTGCCCTTGATCGGCGCAGCTCTTTTTGGCGGCTGGATTGCATCGAGGAGGGACAAGGATTGAACATCATAGCCCCGCCGCAGTTCAGTTGAAGCGTGTACAAGAGGCGCTCCCACTCACATCTGCGCCCGTAGCGCGGCGATTTCTTCGTCCCGCGCGGCAAGCCATCCACCGTCGATCCCAAGCGAGGCTTCGCGCATCCGGCGCGGTGTGATCGTTGCTTCGATGTCGTCGATCTTCCACCGGATCACGTCTGCTGGGTCAGGCTCCACCAGCGCCCATTTCTTGCTTGCCCATTTCAGCTTGTGCCCGCGCGGGACTTCGGGCGGTTCCTTGTCCGTTGTGTCCGGCGCAGCTTCTGCCAGCAGGCCGATTTTCTCGACGGTGACGGGCGAGCCATCTTTTATCGACCAGCGTTTTGACCTGCGATGATCCTCCCGCAGTTCCCAGGCGCTGCCTGTCCAGCAAGCAACCGTGCCGGGTGATGCCTCGGGGGGCGCTTCCTGCGTGGCGTTGCCCATGAGCAGGGGCTTGCCGGGTTCAAGCGGGGATTCCTGCGCGGCGGCCTCGTTCAGGTATTCGCCTGTGGCAGGGTCGTAGGTATAGATGAGCATGTCAGGCTCCTTTCGGGTAAATGGTGATGGTTTCCCATGTATGCACCGCCGCGCCAATGGTGATGAGGGCGGGAGGGGCTTCGGCCTCGGTAGCCATGTAGGGGTAAATGGTGATGTCTTCGCCGGTCAAGGCGGTGGCAGCCAGCCGGATATTGCCGCGCGTGCTGCCGACCAGCCGCATGGCGAAGTGGCTGCGGGCAGGTTTGACGGCCATGATCTGGCGCTCAATTGCCCCCTGCACAGCAAGGTCGATGCCACGGTTGTCGACCTCAACGTCGGCAAGGAAGGTATGAGGCTCCCCGGGCGGGGACATCTGCCACCATTCGGTAATCTTCCCGGTATGCCCAAGACAGGCAAGCGCCAGCTCGACCGCGCCGCGTGTGCCTTTTTTGCGGTGAATCTGGATGCTTTCCGCGATGACGCGGCGCTGTTCCGCCTCACTCCATGCGGTGTCCCACTCGTCGACGGAAAGCGCCCAGGCGAGCCAAGGCAATGCGGCGGCTGGGCATTTCGTGGCATCCCACAGGCTGGCGAGCAGTTCCGGGGCGAGCAGTTCCTCGTCCGGCGTACCCGCAAGGGCGCGTTCAATCGCCGTGCTGTTCGGGGGAAGGAGGCGGTCAGACACGGTGGACGCCCGCCAGTTCGATGTTGACGCCGACGCACCGCCCGCACTGCGTTTCACCAATGTCCAGATCGTCGGCAGGGGCGCGGATTTCAACGCTCTGGACTCCGGGCTGGTGGAGCGCGGCAAAGATGGCGGAACGCGGGATGTCGTAGCCGATCCGCCGAAGGTCGGACAGGGTAGCGGCCAGCGCAACACGCGCCGCGTCAATGACCGGCTCCGGCGATGGGCCGGGGTACAGGGTGAGCGTGGCGTCGACGGCATAGGGGACGATTTCAACCGGCTGGACGGTGACTTGATCTGTCAGGGGGCGGATGTCCCGGGCGCTGAGGCGTTCATTGACGGCATCGAGCACAGCCTGCTCTGGAACCCCGTCGCCTGTCCTGCCGAGGATGCTCACAAGCACCTGCGCCGGTGCGGGGCTGGTCACGTTGGCATCCTCCACGTCGCCATGTGCGCTCAGGGCATGGTAGCGGTAGCTCTCTGCCGGGCCTGCCGTGCTCATGCCTTCGACGGCAAGCTGTGTGCGGGCGCGAAGATGGGCAGCGTCCTCGTAAGTTGGCGCGATGGGCGGGATGGCGTCTGGATTGCCAGGGTCAGTGACGAGGCGCTTGACGCCATAGAGGGCAGCAAGGTGGTCAAGGTTCGTGCCAGTGGCCGAGGCCAGAAAGCATTGCCGCGCCGCCTGGTTGATGCGGCTCCTGAGCAGCAGTTCCCGGTAGGCCATTTCTTGCAGCAGGATCGTGACCGGCTCCGTCTCCAGGGCAAGCGTGGCGGCAACGTCTGCCCGCTGCACAGCAGGGGTGAGTTCGATCAGGCGGGCTTTTCGGCTGGCAAAGATGGCCTCAAAGTCGAGCGCCTCGATAACATCGGGCGGCGGCAGCAGCGAGAGGTCAATGCCGGGGGCACGGACGGGGTCTTCAATGGCCATTACTTCTCAATCTCCGATCTGACGCGGGCGCGTTCGTGCCATTCAAGCAGCTCGCGCAATCCAAGCCTTTCAAGTTCTGGAAGCGGCCAGTGAAACGTGATGGCGATGTCTGCCCAAAGGTCTTCTACGCAGGCGGGGATTCCACGCTCCCGGCCTGTTCGGATTTCTTCGTAAAAAAACCGGCCACCACATTTGCGGCTTGCATCAGGTCATACGGGTCGAGCTTGACCCGTATCTCGGCTTCTGTAAGTGCTGGCGCAGTGAGGCGCGGCAACACGGCAGTGAGGGCGTCCGTGTCGGCCTGGATAAGGTCGAGCAGTTTGATCCCACGCAGCCAGCCCGTACCGGATGGCTTGGAGAGGGTGATCTTCTCAATTTGCGTGTCGCCACGGCTGATAGGGTATTCGAGGGTAATTTCTTCCATGTTTTCCTCACAGGCCAATTGCGGCGCGTTGCTCGGCAAGCCGGTCGACGCCGCCGATGGTTTCAATGAAGTTTTCAAAGTCGATCTCTACTTCACTCACCCCGTTGACGGTGATCTTGAGGTAGCTGAGGGCGGAGGTCACTTTGAATTCCGAGTCGTCGCCCGCCTTCGCGCTTCCGGGGTCGATTTCGGTATGCCTGCCCCTGGCGACAACCTCTACGGCATCCACATCTCCCGAGTCGTCGCGCTGGTACGCGCCAGCGAAGCGCATGAGCACACCGGATGCGGAACTGACGCCAAACTCGCGGTAGATTTCCCGCATGAAGCCGCCGTAGGTATGCGTCATTTCCATCTTTTCCATGCCGAGGTCGGCACTGACTGGGCCGGGCATGCCAGCGCCCCGGTATTCCTCTGTCTTTCTGGTGAGCTTTGGCAGCTCGACCTCGGAACACAGGCCAATGAAGTTGTCCCCGTTGTAGAAGACGTTGAAGTTTTTGAGCTTGCGGGGCAAGGCCATTTTTCGGCTCCTTACTTGTTGATCCGGTCGGCGAAGTCGAGCAGGTAGCGGTCGGTGATGCGCTGCCGGAACATGAGGTTTTCAAGCGGCGGGACGGGGGTGTAGTCGTAGTCGATGTAGAGCTTCCCGTCCTTCAGCGTGGCGTTGGTGTTGATCTCGGCGTCGTAGTAGGAGTTGGCATCGATGATGTAGCCGCTGCTTTTCAACTCGCGGAACTTCGCGTTGATCCCTTCGAGGATGTCTTTGACCAAGGTCGGTGTCAGGGGCTTGTCGGTCGCCCACATATGCGCGTCGGCAATGGTGTCGGCCAAGACCTGCGCGGTGCGCGTGTAGTTCTCAAACGCGAATAGCGGATCGTCGGAACAGGTGCGGTTGCCCCAGAAGCGGTAGCCATTGCGCCGGATCAGGGCTGTGACCTCGTGGGCGTTGAGCAGCCCTGCGCCGGTGTTCGGGTCCTGCAAATCCCAATAAATATCCTTCGTGATGCCGGTGACGCCGTTGACCGCAACGTTCGAGAGGGTCTTGTGCCATCCGATTTCTTCGTCGATCTTCGCCCGCAGCCCCAAGGCATGGGCAACCGCCATGCTGATGTCGGACTTGTTGGTGGCTGTATCCCACTTCTTGAAATCGCCGTAGATCAGCATCAGCTCCCGCTGGCCGAAGTTTTCGCGGTACTCGAAGGCATCTTCTATCTTGTTGCCGGAGCAAGCCGCGTAGGCAAAGGCGCGGAGCTTCTGGGCGATGCCCGCCAGCGCGGCGGTGACATCTGCGGTGTCCAGCCCTGGGCAACCGAGGATGCGGGGCTTGATGCCGAGCGCGGCCTCTGCCGCAAGCAGGGCCTGCATCCCGGTATATTTTCCTTCCGCCGTGACCGTGCCGATGACGTTGCTGGTCTGGCTGGCGGCGGCTTCCTCTGGCGTTCCGCCCTGGCCTTCCTCAACGCGAACGGCAACGATGACAGGGGCTGACTGGTCGGCAATGGCATCCAGCGCACGGGCAAGCGTGCCGGACGTGCCCGCCTTGCCGATGGCGCTGAATACGTTTGTAATAAGTACGGGCGTATCGAGCGGGAAGGTCTCCGCGTCTGCATCGTCCGCCGTGGCAACCAGCCCGATTACGGCAGTGGCGACGGTTCGGATCGGGCGGATGCCTTCGTTTATTTCGATGACGCGCACGCCGTGGTGGAAGTCGGTGGGCATCTTGCTCTCCGGTTGTGGCTTGAGGATGAGCAAGTGTCGCGCGGGGAGTTAAAAAAATTAACCGCCGGGTGTTGTAAATCCTATCTGAACAACATGCGGCGTGTATCGAAGCAATCAAGCGGTGGTTGTTTGTCCGGCTGCGTTCAGAAGCGCAACGGCAGCCCACTGGTTCAGGCTTTGCCCGCTGGCCTTTGCCGCCGCCAGCGCCGCGCAATGAACGTGAGGTGGAACGCGCAGCATCAAGCGTCCACTGACGGGTTTTTCCGGGTCTTTCCCAAAATGGGCGCAGCTTTCGATATAACCATCAACGGATTCGTGAAAATTGCGCTCAAATTCTGCGACAGACTCGCCATGAAAGATTACACGATCTTTGATGCCAGACAGCCGTCCGACAAGCAGACGGTCTTCTGCATCGTATTCCATGACTGCGGTATATCCCTTGTATGTGAGGTAGTTCATGGCTTTGCTCCAATTGAACCATCCCACGCTTTTGGCTGGGGAGGAAAAGGCTACGCGGACGGCTCAAGTTGCAGGTTGTCCAGCACGTACTCAAAGCTGTTGTGCAGCACGCTCAGCAATCCGGAAAGATCGTCCATATTCACCGTGGCTTTGCTTTCGCACGCTATGAACAGGATGGCCCTGAGGGCAAAAACGGCGGATTTAAGCTCGTTCTGGTCATCCTCGCTCATAACGTAACACGGCCTGTCCATCCGGCGCGGTTCGACATCAAGGTGACGGACGTTGAGGGCATCAGCGGGGTTTGGTTTGTAGTTCATGACTTACATCCTTTTCTATAGGAGTCCCACCGGGGCGATGGGTGGCCGGGTGCTAGAAACATGTGTAAGTCATGCGGGCTATTCCCCCTTGCGGGGTCTTGTATTCGCCTCGCACCCGGCCATTGAAACCGATGGGCGCAAAAAATCCGCGAAGACTGACGGGCGCGGATGCCGCTTACACAGGTGTTTCTAGCACCTGGACGCGAGCATCGCCGAAAACGGCGTGGGCGTCAAGGGGTAAGCAAAGGTCGCGTGACTCAGGCGACCGCGAATGACAGATGCCCGACCATTCCGTCAGCGGGTTTCGCGGTGATTTCGATGTCGTATCCGAGCCTGTTCAGGCAGTCCATCAGCTTGCGCTCGGAGATGTTCGAGAAATCGCCCCGCAACATCCGGGACACTCTCGCTTGGGGGATGCCCATGCGGTCTCCGGCTTCTTGCTGCGACAAGCCTAGCCGCTGGATTGCGCAGGTAATCTCGATGACGAGATCGGCCTTGATCTTATGTTGCTCGGCATTTGGAATACCAAGATCGGCAAAAACATTGCCTGAGCTTTCCTCGATTTCAATGCCGTCGATGATGTACTTAGCCATTGCGTAGCTCCTTTGCCCACGCTTCCGCAACCTTCAGGCGGGTGTGGATGATGTCCATGTCGGCTTTCGGCGTTGCGATGCCGTGCTTACTCTTTTTCTGGAAACAGTGCAGAACAAACACGGCTTCGGCAAACCTGACGGTGTAGACAGCGCGATAGGTTCCCGCCTCGTCGTTTTCCACAACCTCAATCACCCCTGCATCCCCAAAACCTTTGAGCGTTTTAGCGTCATGGTGCTTTCCACCACGTTGAGCCAGTCCCAGGGCGTAGCCGAAGACTTTCCGCACTGCCAGAGGGAGCGCGAGCAAATCCTTTTTGCTCCTGCCTACCCACAAGAGTGGCGTTTCCAAAGATTTCATGTTTGTATTTTATGTCAGTTCTGACATTAAAACAATGAGAAGGGTTCATCCTCGCGGGACACATTCAACCGTTGCACTACAGTGAGCTTTAGCTGTGTTTGCTTAATTATTAAGCAAACCATGAATTTTTTTCAGAATTTTCCCGGAATTGCCTCATTTTTAGGCAACTCGCCCGATGGCGTTTCGACAAAACCGCATAGGTATAGGGTTTTTGAGAATCCACCAGGGCGGAACTAGAGGGCTAAAAACAGGTTGGGGCTAAAAAAATAGCAACATTGTAACAAGCGGCCAAAAAAGTGATTTAACCATTTGATTTTATTGACAAAAACAATGTTACTTCATGAAGTAATTTGAAGTAACATCCGATGTAATATTTTTATAAGTCATTGATTTTATTAGTACATGACATATGGAAATATTACAAGGCAAATATGTAATAAATTACTTCGATATTACTTAAATATTACCTAAATGTTACTTCCTAAAAAAACCCTGAAAGCCGCGTCACTGTTGGGTTTCAGGGAGATTTTTAAAATCATGTTACAAATATTACTATTTTTTTTCGTACACCTGAAAATCTTGGAAGCCTCAAGCGTTGTCCGCCATGCGTCTGCATCATTTCACGCAAACGAAGCTCGCAGGCGCGGCGGGGAATCGACGGCGCGCGCCGGGTTCGCGGCGGTGGTGATGGATCTGGTGATGGTGGATGGCCACACGCCAGCGATCACGGCAGCATGGCGAAAAAAAAGCGGGGAACCCCCGCATTTACTGGCGATTGCGGCCTGTTATCTCAGGCCAACGAACCGAAATATGGACCTTTCTTTGTGTACAAAGCAAGCCCCCGCAACCAAATAAATCAAGGGGTTGCAGCAATGCAGCCCCTTTTTATTTTGTTCTGGGCTATCAGATATAGCGTTCCGGGTCATCAAGCGCCAGTTTGGCTACGTCAAGGTAGCGCTACCGGGGCATTGCCAAGAACGCGGCGCAGATCGTAACGCTGTTTGCGCCCTCAAATCTGTGGATGGCCCGGGGGCATCTGCTGGCTTTGACGGGAGAAGTGCACCCATGAGAGGGCAAAAGCAGGGGAAAACCCCCGGCTCCCCGCGCAAAAGAGCACAAATTGGCCTTATTTTGCTGCTTGGACAATTCAAAATACATTCGTGTCGAAAACTCTTGGGTTGTTCAGGGAATCCTTAGAATGTATCCCCAAACCCTTGTTTTAAAAACTGTTTTAGACTTGCCTATCCGTCAGTCCCTGCCCCTGCAAGCGGGAGCAAACCCTCACTCCGCCCCACCCTGCCCGCTCTGAACTGAAGCGGGTTTCTCAGGTTTTTTCAGCGCCTCCGGTTTCTGCGGAACCTGCACGAAAATCTCTCCGGGGCGCACCAGCCCCAGGTCGTAGCGCGCCCGCTCTTCGATTGCGTCAGTGCCGGATTCG
>WRJU01000251.1 GCA_009778425.1 Pseudomonadota bacterium | reverse complement strand
CTGCCCGCGCAGAACACCGTCAACATCGCCCTGGCCCTGGTGACGCTTGGGCTGGGAATCGCCATCGTCTGGCTTGGTCAGGCAGCCTCTCCCGACCCCATCCATGACCTGTTGTTTGGCAAGGGGCCCTTGGCGGTTCCCCCCTGGCTCCTGGTCGGTTTTTTCATCTGCGCGCTGGCCTTGGGCGTGGTCGTTACGCTGCCGATTGGCGGTGCCGACATGCCGGTGGTCATCTCGTTGTTCAACGCGTTTACCGGGCTGGCGGTCGGCTTTGAAGGCTACGTCATGGGAAATCCGGCGCTGATCATTGCCGGTATCGTCGTCGGCGCAGCCGGTACGCTGCTCACGCAGTTGATGGCCAAGGCGATGAACCGCCCAATCACCAATATCCTGTTCCAGCCGATCAGCGGCGAAGCGCAGGCGAGCGGCACGGTCAATGGCACAATGAAAGAAGTATCCGCGCTCGACGCGGCGGCGATGATGCACTACGCCAACAAAGTCATCATCATTCCCGGTTACGGCATGGCCGTAGCAGGCGCGCAGCATAAAGTCAGGGAGATGACCGAGTGGCTTGAAAACGCCGGGGTCGATGTCAGATTTGCCATTCACCCGGTTGCCGGACGGATGCCGGGACATATGAACGTATTGCTGGCCGAGGCAGGCGTGTCTTACGACAAGATTTTCGATCTGGAAGAAATCAATTCCGATTTCAACCAGGCCGATGTCGCGCTGGTCATCGGCGCCAACGACGTAGTCAACCCCGTGGCGCGAACCGACAAGACCAGCCCGATCTACGGCATGCCGATCTTGAATGCCGATTACGCATCCCAGGTCATCGTCGTCAAACGCGGCCAGGGCGCGGGCTACTCCGGTATCGAAAACGCCCTGTTCTATATGGATAATTGCCGCATGCTGTACGGCAGCGCGCAAAAAGTCATCGCCGACGTAATCCAGAATCTCAAGACGATGGAATGAGCGGGGCGTCGGTTGAAAATAAGCCCCTCTCCCCTCGTGGGAGAGGGTGCCCCGAAGGGGCGGGAGAGGGGGATGCTAGGGAGAGGGCAAGTCTCGATGAAACGGACTGAGATATTTGAAGGGGAATACACTTGATAAGTGGGATGATCCGGGATGATACGGGAAGAATCAGGACGGTGCTGTAAAAACGACTTGCAGATAGTGCAAATAAAAAACCGGCGCTATCGGGTCATAGAAAACAGATCTCCATTACCACGTTCCATCGCTACAACAGGATAAGCATCCCATGTGCGGCCTTGGAAGAAGCGGCCATTTGCCTTCTTGTTGCGCTTTACCCCGTCGACGATCCAGGAACTTGTCCGGTACGGCCTCGTGGAATAGGTCGCTCATGCTGTTGACGAAAAACATGGTCGGCTTCTTGCATGCCAGCGGTTTTTCGAGCCGATCCGGATGCAGGGTGAGCCTGAACTCGTTCTCGTAGCCAGGAGCGCCCATCGCATGCAAGCGCCGCGCCATCACTTCGGCGTAACAGTGCTTGCAGCCTGGGGAGATCTTGGTACAGCCCGTGGCGGGGTTCCAAGTCTGCCTAGTCCACTCGATGGCCGATTTCATCGTCACATCACTCCATCCTATGCCGCGTGACCTGCACCCCGTTCGGAAGCTGTGTGACAGTCTTTGTGCCGGTCGCGGTCTTGTCCGTCAGTGCCGTCTGACCACCAGCAGCACCAATAAAACCGCTTCCGCAGCCGCCTGCAACTTTCATATGGGCGACTTCAACTTTTGCCGTTTCGATGATGACCGAGGCGGTTCCGTTGATGGCGCGCGCGCGGTCGATGTCGACCGTCCCATCCTTAATGCCGCGCATTGTTTCAAAGAGGATGCTGCGCAGGGAACTGATGTCATTGCCTTCCATTTCAATCACCTCTGTTTACGATGGCTCTTTTGAGAGAGCCGTTTAGCCTGATGATGGCCGCAACTTCTGGCCCGTAGTTGTTGACGGAGTTCCGCCGCATGATTTCGGCTCTCGTTGCCAGTTCGAGATTGTCGAGCGAGAAATTGCGGCGGTTGCCGTCCTTGAAACAAAGCACATGCCCTGAAGGTATCTCCCCGCCCGCCTCAAGCCAGACAATGTGATGGACTGGCAGCCAGTCTTGAGGCTTGATTCGGGTGTCCGCCACTTTTCGCCACAGTACGCCTTCCTTGTCGCGCTCTGAGCCGATGGGCAAATGCGTGTGAGGGATGCTGCCTTTCTTGAAGCGGGTCTCCGCGCTACGGCCACCAGCGACGTAGTGCTTGCCTTTATTCCAGGGCGATTGGCCGCGCTGAAAGTGGGTCGCCCTGATGGCCGCATTGTTTTTTGAAAACCCTTGGGCTTTCCTGACGCGCAAGGCAAGCGCCCTTGTTTTAATGCTGCCAATCGAACGCCCTGGCAGCACGGTCGCGGCAAGTTCACGCGCGGTCTTGCTCGGGTAGTGTTCCCGGATGGCGGCATCTTCCTCGGGCGTCCACTTCATCTTTAAACCCCTATATCAATCGTCATCTGCCGTTTGGCAATTTCCTCTGCCCGGACAGTCTTGATGAGCTTGTAAATCCATTGCAAGGACACCTTGTACTTGCGCGCAAGGTCGGCGTGGTTCTTACCGTTGAATTCATCGAATATCTGGCGGTCACGGATGGAAAGCTGGTAGATCAGCCCTTTTGGGAAATAGACGTTCTGCCCGCCCCAAATGAAAGACATCCGCTCGGCAGTCTCGCGTCCGATCTCATCGGCCTTTACGGCATCGAGGCCGAGCCGTTCGTGAATGACCGCCGAACACTGGCTGGCAAGGTCTGCCAAAAGTTCAGGGGACTTGTTCCTGAAACAATCGTCATGGACAAGGCTGGTTGCGCCGCTCATGCGTTCTCCAGTATTTCGTTCAGAGATTCCCACGCCAACAGCATCGGATCGAACGTCATGCGCTCGAACGCGTCGCTCAATTTCCACGACAGTTCCGTTATATCGATTCTCGGCATGGGCACCTCCGACGCGCTCAGCCGATCCGCCAATGCCCGTACCGCATCCGGTAAAAACCGCATCGCCCACTTCTTCAGCGTCTCGATTACCCGCTCGGCTTGATCGCCGCCGATCCACTGAAGCGCGTCGATGCCGGTGATGCGTTTCACGTAGGCAGCCAGCGCCGCTTCAGAGGGGTTCTTGACCGCGCCGAGCTTATGCAAAAGCAGCCAGATCGCCCGGATTTTCCGGGCTTCCGGGTATCGCGCCAATGGCCGCGACTTCGCCGAAGGGCGCACCTTGAACCCCTTGCTCTTGAGGTGATCCATCACCTTCTGGAGTTCAGGGACGCTCATCGCCGTCGTTGACGTTTTGCCGATCACGGCATGCAGCGCGCCCCGGTAAGTTTCATCGTCCAGCGCCAGATCGCGCTTGGCAACATGGATCAACCGGATCAACCTATCGCGGGACGCGCTGCGCTCATGGGAAACCGTGGCCATCGTCGCTCCCTTACACCGCCGCAACATCCAGGCTGATCGGCGCGTACTGCTCTGAATTGCCGACCCGCTCATAGATGCGGATGTAGGGCTTCGACCCCGCAACCTGCACACTGTCCGCGATGGCTTGCATCGCCCGCAGCCACTTCTCGTCCTGGATGTTCAGGCGCTTCAGGCCAAGCACACGGTTCGTGTTGATCTTGCCTTCCTTGTTGACCTGGAAGGCGTCATTGATGAGTACCCGGATTTCATCTCGGCTGCCCGTAGCCCAATCCTGGATGCACTCATCGATCAACTGTTTCGCGGCCTGTAGCCGTTCGTCGAAGATGATGTGTTCCTGCACTTGGCGAACCACCTTGTAGCGCCCGTCGAAAGAGAAGAGGCTTACGTTGCCCTTCGTTCCGCCAACCTTCACGCCGTACTGCTCGGCGGAAAGCTGGATGAAGGCGGAGATGTCCATAAAAGCGCCCACCTTGAACTCCTCCAGTTGTTTCGCCAGTGCACTGGCTTTACTTACCAGTTCGCGCACTAACTCATCGCGTGTGCGGTCAATGGGTTTGACCATCGACTCCGGGACACAGCGACCTTCTCTATCGATCCAGTAACCAACTGGGGCAGTTGAAACCATGTTCATCTCGTGCTTCCTTTGTTTCTCTGTGCGAGGGTCAGCGTAAAAAGCCGCTGCTCCGTTTTCCAGACTTCCCTGCGCAACTGATTGATATGACGTTGCGCGTCGCGCCGCGCGAAAGAGATGTCACGAATCAAGGCATGCAGCTTTCTGGTCAGCAAAGCGACCCGAATCTTTCTGATGATTTTCACGTCGGCAGTTCCAGCATCAGAAAGCAATCATCCAGAACGGCAACCATGCGGCCTGGGACAGCCCGACTCGCCGGAAAGTACTGGCGCATGCCCTTCGTCGCATCCAGAAAGGGCTTCAGCGAGCATTTGTGGCCCAGCTTGATCCGCAGCATCGGAAGCGCATCCTCCTGGCTGTTTGGTATATGCAGGTAATCGATGGCGATGCCCCAATTGCGCATCTTGCGGTAGAGCCTGTTCGCGGCGGCGATCTTCGCCAGAAACACCGCATCAAATACACGCGCGTTGCTGGGCGGTATCCCGCAAGAATGCAGAGAAGGAACGTGAATCCTGACTACATCAGCCATTGCACCCATGTCATACCCCCTTGACCACGTCGGCAGTCACCAGCCGGGAGCCAAGCTCGGCAGCAAGATTCATCGCTGCTGTCAGTACATTCCCCACGGCAAGCGGATAAAGCAGCGATACCGACTCACTGCGTTCGCCACGGCGCGTGGCGAACGTAAGCCGCGCCCGTAACGCATCAATGCCGCCTTCATTGATTACTTCCGGCAGTGGTTTACCGACCCGGTCGAACTTGAGCCGCAGGTAGTCATTGAGCGCCTGCCCAGCGAGCGGGGAGAGTTCCACCATCTCGCACCGCTGTACCACCTCGCGCACCTGTTGGTTGCGTTCGTCCAGCTTTGCCCGCAATTCCGGCTGCCCAATCAAAATAATTGAGGTCAGTTTTTTGAACCCCATCTCCAACTCAAAGAACCGCTTCAGGTGTTTGATCGTCGGGATTGGCAGCGAGTGCGCTTCGTCGATCAACAGGCAATGCCGGTAACCTGCCGTATGGCTTGCCTTCAGCACACGGTGCAGTTGCGCGAACCGTGCTTCCGGGCTGGATTTCGCGGATTCCTTTGGAGCAACAGCCGCCATCATCGCTTCCGCGATGTGGGTGGCCTTCAGCGTTTTACCGCGACTGTCATCATCCTCCATCGCCAGAACATACGGCTTGATGAGGATGATCGGTTGCGACTCCCGCGCAATCCGGTCTTCAAGGTCGCGGGCAAGCACCGATTTGCCTGCGCCACTCTCACCCGTCACGCACAGGAACCCGCCGTGTTTGGCGGTTTGCAGCATGGCTTCCCGCACGTACCGGATGTCCGGGCTGAGGTATAAATCCTCGGCGGACTCCAGTTCGTCCGAAAACGGCGTCCTGAATAGGCCGAAATGCTTCTTTGCTTGCTGACTCAGCGCTTGCTTGCGCAGTAACATTACACTCTCCTCGGTTGATTCACCATTGACATGCCCGCTTTGAGCATTTGTTGAAACATCAGTGGAGACAGGACGGGTTGCGTTGGCGCGCAGCCCGTCCGCCTCATCATCGAACACGCCTGACAAGTCATCAGGCGTCGCGCCCGCTTCCACCAATAATTCGAGGATGCGGGTCTTCAAATCCGTCTTGTCCTCTTCGGCTGACCACTGCCCCGGCTCCTGTGCCTTTGGGGATTCCCGTCTGCGGGTGCCCACCGATTTTGGAAATTTCCCGTGATTCACGATCTGCGCTACGGTGGCGTCCGAGACGTCCAGCGCACGGGCAAGGTCGGATTGTTTTCGCCCAACCCGTGCCAGTACGGACTTCAGTTTTAAGCTCATCATTTCCCTCCAGATAAAAGTTGCAACGGCATCGCATGCTTGCCGCGCAGTTCTGCGGAGATGGCATCCACTTGGTCGGGCTGTACGCCATCCGGGTAGCGTTGTTGCAGCCAGCGGAAATGATCGGCAGGTCTCCAGCCGTCGCCGAGCATTGCCTTGAGTTCCTTGGCAGCCTCGACATGCGAGAGTGGGCGCAGTTCGACCTGCGCCGCGCGCGCCGCCACCAATGCGGGTGTATCCGCTTCCATGCCCGCCGGAAGCAGCCGCTGCGGAAGCTCTGTTTTTCCAAGGTGCGAGTGCGCAACTGCCCCGCGCCCGTTGTTCAGTTGGGCAAAAGGCCGCACCTGTTTTGCGCGCAACTTGTCGGCCTTGTCTGCTGTCACCCCTTCGCCGTATGCCGCTTCAAGTAGATGCTTTTCGGTGCGCTCGTCGCCAGTCATCGAGGCGCGGCTGTAGCCTTCGCCGATCACCTGTGCAGTCAGGCTGCGCCCGAAGTCATCGAAGTCGCGCTCGGGTTCGACCTCCACCACCAGCGGATCGCTGCCGAAGCGGTCGATCTCGACGCGCAGCATCCCTTCGCGTAAGAGCAGCGGCGTCACCGTCACCTGCATCTTGTTGCCGAGGAATTCCGCCCATGGCGAGAGGTCATACGACGCAGAACGCCCGATCTCTGGGTGCGCGAAACTCACCTTCAGGTCTCGCACTTGGCGCGTCTGAGCCGCGCCATGCAGGAAGTATTTGCACACCTTGCGCTCCGGAATCCGGCGTAGCGCTTCCGGTGTGCGCATAATCAACTGCCAAAGATCGTCTCGCACCATCGGCTCGCCGGAGGCGCGGCGCAGCCGTGAATCCACATGCACGATTGCATTGGCGTTCCAGTCGCGTACCCATGTAGCAGCCGCCGCATTCAGGGCTTCAACCGAGTCAACCGGCTCGAACCGAAGGCGGCTCTCGAAATGGGTCTCGACGATGTTGTTGGCGACTTCCACGCCGCCTTTCGCCCAGGCATGCCCAGGTGCATGCGTCCGGTGATCCACGCCCAGCGCATCCAGCAGGTTGCATATCCCAAGAGAAGTGTTCGCGCTGCCCTTGTCCCACAGCAGGATGTCTGACATCCCGTAGGACACGCGCTCCGGCTGCTCGCCCCATGTGTACAGCAGGAAGTCAAACAAACTTGCTTGCGATTCGCCTTCGGCCTCGTAGTAGCGGACATCGATATTCCCACTCGCGTGGTCGTAGCGCACGTAGCGCCACACCTTCAGCTTCACGCGCCCGAAATTGCTTGGTTTATTCTTATAAAAATCCTCATCACGCATCACCCTTTGCTGCCCATTCATGTAGTACAGGACACATAAGGATGGGTCGATCTGGTGCACATGGTTGGGGTGCAGACTGCGCAAAGCACCGTGATTTCGCGCTGCTTGCATCGTCTTAGCATCCATCCGGCGCTTACGTAAAATAGCGCCCACGCGGCTCTTTCCTACATTCACTGCCATGCCATTTGCCTCTGCTACGTTCATCGCTACGGCCAGGGGCATCGTCCGTTTTCCGTTCCCGCGCACTGCCTCGCGCTGTGCGCTGGCAATAAAGTCGAGCGATTCGGAAGGCATCCGGCTGCGCCCCGTGTCAGATCGGCGCTTGCGCCCAGTGTCATATCCCGTGTGCTTGCGCAGCCAGACGTATATCGTCTGTGGGCTACGCCCGATGAAGTCAGCAAACTGGCGGACAAGCTCGTAGCCTTCTCCATGCGGCGCGGCGGAGAGCCGGTTGCGCAGTGAAAAAAGCTCCTCGGTCAGCGCGGGCGACATTTGCATGATTGCTATTCCTTGACGCCTAATGCGCGGTCAAAGGCTGCCAGCGTCCGGTCGAAATCAAGCCGCACATTACCCAGCATCGTCTCTGCCATATTGAAAGTATCGGACAGCTCAATTGCCACCGTCTCAATGGCGCTCGCCAGCAAATCATCCTCGGCGGTCTGCTCTGCTACCGGTTTGGCTTCTGGCGGCAGCGTTTGCATTACCGTTAACCGCACCGCATCCAGATTGGCAATGGACTGTTTCAACGTGTTTCGGATCACTTGCACCTGCGCTATAAATCCTTGGTATTCCTCCGGCCAATTGACAATCGCAAGCTGTGGTTCGCTCCGTGTGGTGGTCAGTTCATCGATCTTCCTGTTCTTGTCGGCAAGCAACCTGGACTTTGCTTCGTCGTCTGCCCTGGCTTCGCGTAGGGCAGAGCGAAGTTCTTTGACGCTCATTTTGGCGATGTCATCAAGATGAAGTTCGCCCGTCTGTCCAGTTAGCTCAAGCTCTTCAATTTGCTCGTCGTCCAATACCAGCATTTCCAAGAGCTTGCTTTGTGACCCAATAGCCTGAACCAAATGTGCCGACGTCGGCACATTTGAGAACTTAACCGCTGCGTTGATGAAGCGAGCGGCTACATGGCGGTCAAGCCCGAGAACATCCAAACGAGCAATGAAATTGCCATGCTCACAAGCCTCTTTGAGCACTCGAAGCCCGCGCCCAACTTCCAGACAGGCTTCTACGCTGCGCCGCATATTGGCGCTGATGTCGCGCTGGATCAGATCAGGGTCGGCACAGTCGGCGGGTAGTTGATAGCCAAGTTGCGCCGCTACAGCGCGGGTTGCCGTTTCACGCGCATGTTGCGCAGCAGCCAGTTGGTTGGCGGCGTCCACCATCGCGGGCAATCCTGGCGTGTCCGCATCGGTCACGATTTCTGGTGTATTAACGGTGTTGGTAGGTTTGCGGGCCATAGGGAAACTCACAGATGAGAAGTAATGCGTGAACGGCTCTCTTCGATGCGGCGCTGTGCCTCATCAAGAGACCTCATAATGGAAACGGCATGTTGTGCCAGACGGTGCGACGGGCGGATGCGGCCCGTTTCCGGGATGCGTTCTGCAAAACCCTTTTCCACAAGGGTTCCTACGTAGCGCGTGATATTGGCGGGGTCGTGTTTCGTAGCCTTGGCTAACTCAGTTGGCGTTAAGCCGCTTGCAAAATGTCCGAGCAGCACATTGAGTACGTCCAGCACCTTCCCTGCAGATTGAGATGTGGCGCTCTTACTCATAACCGGCCTTTCGGTTGTGGTTTCTGAACGAACCAACCACCGCTTATTGATGCCCTGACGGCAATGTTTCCGCTGAAGTACTTGAGGGCAGCGCGTAGCCGCCACAGGTCGATCTTGTTCATGCCCGCCCCCCGATCAGCCCGACTTCCCGCATCCGGCGGCGGCATGCGGTGATGGAGCCGGGGGACTTGTGCCCGGTCAGTTCGATGAGCGCCGTGCGGCGCATGCCTGGATGGTCAGCAATCGGCTTCCAGCGCGGGCGGATGGTGTAAAGCGCGGCGGCTTCGCGTTGCTGTTGCTCAACGGCTGCGGACATCACGGCATCGAAGACTTCGTACACGAACCGCTCGAAAGCAGGGCTGACCCACGCGGCGTAGGCGTAGACAAGGGGTTTGATGACATAGGTCGGGGTGTTTTTTGCCGCTTCCGTGACGGGTGGAATAAGCGCAAATTCGCGCTTATTGCTGCCGTGCACAATAAGCCCATTTTCGGGCTTATTCGGTTTGGAAAATTCGGCAATCAAATTCTGTGTCCGTTTGTGTCGAAGCCACTTGGACGGACGATGGTTAGGCGAATACCCCGCCGCCTTGTGCAGATCGTTCAGGCAATACCGCCCTTCTTCATCCTGACGGATATCAATATCGCCAAAGGCAACATGCGGCGTGACGATGCGGCTGGCGAAGTTTTCAGGCAGCATTTCAGGGAAAAGATCAGTGGACACAGTTGGCTCCTTGTGTAGATAGGCGGGCAATTTCGGCAAGAGGGATTGGCTCATGCTCCCACTCCCACCTGCTCGTTCGGGTTTTCTTTGAGGCCGAGGGCGATGGCGATTCTGTGCATTCGCCCATATCGACCGCGCGCCAGTCCGCACAGCACACGCGAGACGTCACTCGGCTCGAAGCCGTGATCTCTTGCCCACGAAGACATGGTCTTCCCTTCGCGTTCCCACTGCCGACGGATAGCTTCTGGGGTAGTGGTTCTTTTGAGTTGCATGCTGGCTCCAGTTGTGTGAAATAATGAAAAAAGTATCGTTATTGTGTGATGTTATAAATCACAAGTCAAGGGGGTGTGATGGAAAAAATCACAACCAGTCGTTTTCCCGGCGAACGGGTCAAATCTGAACGATTGCGCTTAGGCTTTAAGTCGCAAGCTCAGGCAGCAAAGACGTTCGGGGTTGAAAGGGAAACATGGTCTCGTTACGAAACCAACAAGCTCGAAATGGGGCAGGAAGTGTTTCGCCGATTTGTTGAGGCAGGAGCCGATCCTGACTACATCGTTACCGGCCACACACGTGCCGAGTTCGAGAAAATTGACGCCGGACATCTTCCGGCGCATATGCAAAATGGTGCGGCAGGGCGTGAAGCCGCGTTGCTGCGCCACTACCGTTCATTGCCAGAGCCTATGCAAAACATCCTTGAAGACACGGCGGAAAATTTCGCTACGCTGGTCAGGCTCATGTAACGATTTTTCTTATGGAACAGGCCGTTTTGATACGGTCGCAATCCTGTGCATCTGTATGTCCCAGGCGGAACTCCGGCAAGCCTTAAAGTAGATTAAAAGACCAGCAGTAGCCCACGGATCAAGATGAAGGCTCCAACCCAGGAGCCTTCAACGTGTCTTTCCCATACCGCATCCCCGCCGTCGCCCTTGCCGTAAGCGCCGCTGTAGGCTTTGGGGCATACGTCGGTTACGAGGGATATTCCGATACCGCCAAGCCGCCAATAGCGGGCGACGTACCCACCTACGGGTTCGGCACGACCCGCGACGCTGCGGGGAACTTGCTCAAGGGCGGCGAAAAAATCGCACCGCCGCAAGCCGTCAAACTCGCCCTGCGCGACGTAGCCGTTCACGAGGAACGGCTTAAAAAATGCCTGATAGGCATCGATCTCGCCCAGAACGAGTTCGATGCCTACGTGAGCCTCGAACTCAACACCGGAGCCGTCTGCGCCTCCTCGATCCCCGGCAAGCTGCGCGCTGGGGATTACGCCGCCGCCTGTAAAACCATCCTCGACTTCGACGGCTACTGCACGAAGCCAAAAATCCGCAACGCCGCCGGAAAGGCCGTCTGCCCGCCCGGCGCGATGAAAAAGCTCCCCGGCCTCACCAAGCGGCGGCAAGCCGAATACCGCATGTGCCTCGGAGAGCTCTGATGGGCAGCACGGGCAACAACATCTTTTGCGTCGCCACGTTCATTTTCGGCCTCTGTCTTGGCAGCTACGGCGAGCGCCTGAAAACCGCAAGGCTCGAAGCCGCGTGGGCAAAAGAGCAAGCCGTGCTTGCCGTCAACCTAGTCAAAGCCACCGAAGCGCTCCGCGAAAAAGAACAGAAAATCGCCGACAGCATCGGGCTGGCCGGGAAAACTTATCTGGAGAAAAAGGATGAGGCAAAAGCCAAAGGCGACATGGTTGTTGCCGATCTTGTGCGCGGCCATACCCGCCTGCGCAACGAACTTTCAGGGTGCGAAGCAACCCGCGCCGTTGCAACTGCCGAAGGTCGACGCCAGCTTGATGAAGCCGCCCGCATACGAGCAGAGATTGCGGGGGCTGTTGTTCAAGCCGGAGCCGAATGCGACGCCCAGGTAGGCGGGCTGCAAAGCGTGCTTACCCTGGAGCGGGAGATCGTCAATGGACGAAATTGACCGCGCCTGTCAACGCGAACAGGAAGACAGGGATCGTGCCATTGCCGCCGCCCGCGCCCGCACAAATGGCGCTTCCTCGTTCATTTGCGCCGATTGCGGGGAACCCATCCCGCTGGCGCGCCAGCGCGCAGTCCCCGGCGTCACGCGCTGCATCGATTGCCAGTCCCACGCCGAAATCCTCAAAAGGATCGCCGCATCATGATCGTCGAAGTACAACTGTGGCAGATCGTTACCCTGCTCGTATCTTTTTTTGGCTGCGTCGCCGGTTTCTGGAAATTCACCGAGGCCCGCCGCGAAAAGGCAGAAGACCGGCGCTGGAATGATCTCCACCGGTACATGGATTCCCGCTTCAAAGACATCGCCAACACCCAGCGCGATACCCACGAAAAGAGCGACAAACTCGAACGCAGCCTCCTGGAACTCAAGGCAGAACTGCCACAGAAGTACCTCATGCGCGAGGACTACGTGCGCCAGCAGAGCGTTATCGAAACGAAGCTCGACGCACTCGCCCGCCGAATCGAAAGCATCATGCTCAATGGAGCCTTCAAATGACAGAAGCGCATAAATTCCGCCGTGAATTTTCCCGGTGGATCATCCTCCTCGCGCTCAATAATGCCCGCCCAGTCGGTACATCCGACAGGAACATCCTCGCGGTCGTGCGGGCGGAATTCGGTGATTTCACCATCGCCGAACTGCGCCGAGAAATCGACTATCTCAAGGATCGCAAGCTGATCGAAGTCAGACTGCCCATTATTCCCTCCGAACCTTGGCACTGTAGCCTGACCCGCTGCGGCGTCGACATCGTCGAATACACGGTCGAGTGCGGCCCCGGCATTGCCCGCCCTCAGAAATACTGGTAAATGCCATGCCCCAGAAACCCGCCATCGAGGGATTGCCGGAAGAGGTGCGCCGCTGGCTGGAACAAGCCCTCGTCGACCAGAACTTCAGCAACTACAAACTGCTGGAAACCCTGCTATGCGAAAAGGGTTTTGAGATCGGAAAATCATCCATCCACCGCTTTGGGAAGAAGCTCGAAAAGCGACTTTCCGCCATCAAGGCCAGCACGGAAGCTGCGCGCCTGGTCGTGGAGAGCGCGTCCGACGACAAAAACGCCCGCTCTGAAGCGGTCATGGCACTGGTGCAGTCCGAACTCTTCGACACCCTCGTCAATTTGAGCGAATCCGAAGAAGAAACCGACCCTGCCAAGCGCGTTGTCCTGCTCTCAAATGCTGCGCATGCTGTCGCAAATGTTGCCCGCGCCGACATTACCCAGAAAAAATTCCGGCACGAAGTCCAGCAGCGCATCGAAGCCGCTGCCGCCAGCGTCGAGAACATCGCCAGGAAGGGTGGGCTGTCACAGGAGTCCGTCGAGGCGCTGCGGCGCGAAATCCTGGGGATTGCGGCATGACCGCCCCTCCCGTTTTACTCGACTACCAGCAACGGTGGATACAGGATAAATCCCCGCTGAAGGTCATCGAAAAGTCCCGGCGAACCGGCCTCACCTGGGCTGAAGCTGCTGACGACGTCCTGACCGCCGCTGCCAGCGGCGGTCAAAACATCTACTACATCGCGTACAACCAGGACATGACCGTGGAGTACATCCAGGCATGCGCGATGTGGGCGCGCGCCTTCAACCACGCGGCCGATGAGATCGAAGAGGGCTTCTGGGATGCCGACGACGAAGACAAGCACATCAAGACCTTCACTATCCGCTTCCCCGGCTCCAATCACCGGATCGTCGCGCTCACTTCGCGCCCCTCCAATCTGCGCGGGCGTCAAGGCACCATCGTCATCGATGAAGCGGCATTCCATGAGCAACTCGGCGAACTGCTGAAAGCCGCGCTCGCTATGCTCATCTGGGGCGGGCGGGTGCGCGTCATCTCCACCCACAACGGCGTCGACAACCCCTTCAACGAACTGGTCAACGACATCCGCGCGGGCAAGCGCAAAGGCTCTGTCCAGCGCATTGCCTTCAAGGAAGCGATAGAAGCGGGGCTGTACCGGCGCGTCTGTCTACGACAAGGGAAGCCCTGGCAACTCGCGGACGAAACCGCCTGGATGATGGACGTCTACGCCTTCTATGGAGACGGCGCATCCGAAGAACTCGACTGCATCCCCGCCAACTCCGGCGGCGCGTGGCTTTCCCGCGCCCTTATCGAATCGCGCATGTCTGCAGAAACACCTGTCCTGCGCTGGCAGTGCCGGTCAGGCTTTGAACTCCTGCCCGATCACATCCGCGCAGCCGAGTGCCGTGACTGGCTGGAAGAACACCTCGCGCCGTTGCTCGCCGCGCTTCCGCAGGACGCAATCTCTTTTCACGGGGAAGACTTCGGGCGCTCGGGCGACCTCACCGTGCACGTCCCGCTCATCCTGCAAAAGAACCTCACGCGCCGCGTCCCATTCGTGGTCGAACTCCGAAACGTCCCGTTCCGGCAGCAAGAACAGGTTGCCTTCTATCTGCTCGACCGATTGCCGCGTTTCATCGGTGGAGCGTTCGACGCGCGCGGCAACGGCCAGTTTCTTGCTGAAATCGCCATGCAGCGGTACGGCGCAAGCCGCATCCAGCAAGTCATGCTCTCGGAAGGCTGGTATCGGGAACACATGCCGCCGGTGAAGGCCGCGCTGGAAGACGGCACGCTCGACACTCTCCCGCGCGATGCCGACATCCTCGCCGACCTTCGCGCCGTCCAGGTCATCCGGGGCGTCCCGCGCATCCCGGACGCCCGCAACGTCGGTGAAGACAAGGGCAAGCGCCACGGAGACGCCGCCGTTGCGGTCGCGCTGGCGTACTACGCCAGCCGGGAACTCAACAAAGGCTCTGTCACCGTCAAATCCCGCCGCCGCCGCACGGCCTCGGCGATCACACAAGGATTTGCTGGCGCGGTATGGGGGCGGGCATGAAAACCCGTTGCCCCTGCTGCGGCGCATCGTTTTCTCTGGAAGTGCTGATCGCGCATGAAGCCTCTCGGGAAGCGATCAAAAACGTCTTTCTGCTTGGCGGCGAACTTGGCGCGGAGACGATCCGCTACCTCGCGCTTTTCCGCTCTGCCGAGCGCGACATCAGCATGGACAGGCTTGCGCGGCTGCTGGCACAGATCATCCCGGACATGCGCGCTGGCACGATACAGCGCCGTGGCCAAGCCTACGACGTGCCGCCCGCCGCTTGGGTTTGGGCGATGCGTCAGGCGCTTTCCGCCCGCGAATCAGGACGCCTCAAAACCCCGCTCACATCACACGGATGGCTCTATGAAGCCCTCTCCGGTTGGCGCGGCGAGGAATCATCCCTTGTCGCACGGCAAGCGGCACCGGGGCAGCCCGGTAAGGCATTGTCGCAAACCGCTACCGCCGTGGCGGCACTGGAGAGCCGCATCAATGGTCGATAAATGGGTCGAGCGCGAGATGCTGCGGGGCTTGCAGGGCTTGCTTGCCTTACGGCTTTCCGGCGCACCGGCAGCGGACGCCGTCGGCATGACGGCGGACATCTGGCTGGTAGCGATCGGGGACAAGGCGTCGACATGGAAAGAAGGCCTGGACGCAGAGCGCATCCGCCGCGCCTTCGCCACGCTCTTTTCCAGGGTGCGGCAGTGGCCAAGCCCGGCGGAATTTATCGATGCGCTGCCCGCGCGCGTGCCGCAACCGGCGCTCCCAAAACCACCGATCACTGAAGAGCAGCGGGAACAGAACCGCCGCAGATTCAGCGAACTGGTCAACAAGATTTTCAAAAGGATGCCGCAATGAGCAAAAACCTCATCGGGCAAATCGCTACCCGGCGCGTGAGCATCGACTTCCACGCTGCGGGCATGAACCTTCCCAACCCAGACCCTGTGCTGAAGGCTCTCGGCCTAGACATCAAGGTCTATCGCGAGTTGCGATCGGATGCTCATGTCGGCGGATGCGTCCGGCGGCGCAAGGCAGCGGTCAAGGCACTTGAATGGGGCGTCGACCGTGAAAAGGCCAAAAACCGCCATGCACAGGCCATTGAAGACATTTTCAGTGACCTGGACATTTCCCGCATCATCAGCGAGGCGCTCGATGCCGTGCTCTACGGCTACCAGCCGATGGAGGTGGTGTGGGAGAAAGTCGGCAACCTGCTCGTGCCCGTCGACGTCATCGGAAAGCCCGCCAACTGGTTCGTGTTCGACGAAAACAACCAACTCCGCATGCGCACCAAGCATTCCCCGGTCACAGGCGAAGAACTCCCCCCCATGAAGTTCCTGCTGCCCCGGCAGGATGCTACTTACGACAACCCGTATGGTTTCCCGGACCTTTCAATGTGTTTCTGGCCAACTACCTTCAAAAAGGGCGGGCTGAAATTCTGGGTGGCTTTTACCGAAAAGTACGGGAACCCCTGGGTCATCGGCAAGCACCCGCGCGCTGCAAACGACAAAGAGACAAACGACCTGCTCGACAGCCTCGAACAGATGGTGCAGGACGCCGTCGCCGCCATCCCAGACGACGCCTCCATCGAGATCATCAGCGCCGCCGACAAAACCGGCAGCGCGGAAGTCTTCGAGCGGCTGCTGCGATTTTGCCGTTCAGAGGTTTCCATCGCGTTGCTCGGGCAAAACCAGACGACCGAAGCGGAAGCCAACCGCGCCAGCGCCGTCGCAGGGCTGGAAGTGGGGCGCGACATCCGCGATGGCGACAGCGCCATCATCATCGATATGTTCAACCAGCTTATCCGTTGGACGTGCGAACTCAACTTCGGCGACATCGACCGCCCCATCTTCGATTTGTGGGAACCCGAAGAAATCGACAAGCTCCAGGCCGAGCGGGACGAAATCCTCACTCGTGCCGGGGCGCGTTTCAGCCGCGAATACTTCGCCCGCTCCTATGGACTGCAAGAGGGCGACCTGCTGGAGTCCGCGCCCGACCCCGAGCCTGATCAGGCGGGTGCTGCCTTTGCCGAAAAGGACGCTGGCCAGGATGCCGTCGACCGCTTGATCGAAGAGGAATCCGCCCACTGGCAGCCCCTCATCGACCCGCTGATCGCGCCGCTGGAGGCCGCGTTTGCCGAGGCTGCGGCCAAGGGCGAGACTGCGGGTGACTTCATTGATCGGCTGCCCGCCTTGCTGGGGCAAATGGATACAGACGCCCTCCAGGACGCCCTCACGCGCTTCTGTTTTGCTGCACGGCTGGCTGGCCGCGCCGGTGTCGAGCTGGAATAAGCCGTGCCCTGGCAGCCCTCCGCCGCTGAAGCCTTCGCCAGCCTTTTCCGGCTCCCCCCGGAAAAGGCGCTCGCCTACCTCGCGGGGCGCAAAAAGATCACCCCCACCTACAACTGGCAAGACCTCTGGCACGATGAGCACGGGCGGCAATTCACCGTTAGCCGCCTGACCCGGCTCGACATCCTCAAGTCTTTGCAGGAAGGCATCACCGCCTCGGTCAATGGCGACCTCTCCCGCCGGGACTGGCTCAAGGCCACGAAGGACTACCTGCAATCTGAGGGCTGGTGGGGCAAAAAGGAAATGGTCGACCCCGCGACTGGCGAGACCGTCTCCACCACCTTCAACGCTTCGCGCCTGAAACTCATCTTCGACACCAATACCCGCCAGGCCTACGCCGCCGGGCGCTGGCAGGGCATCGAGGAAGCCAAGGCCACGCACCCTTATATACGCTACATCACCAAGCGCGATGAGCGTGTGCGCGATGCGCATGCCGCCTGGGACGGCCTCGCGCTGCCCGTCGACGATCCCTTCTGGGACACGCACACGCCGCCTTGCGGCTTCCGCTGCCGTTGCCGCATTACCACGATGACGCAGGAGGCTTACGAGGCCAAAAAGGCCGAAGGCAGCATCAAGACCGTTGCCCCGCCTGGGCGGGAAACCGACTTCATCAACAAGCGTACCGGCGAAGTCAGCCGCGTCCCGGAGGGCGTGAACCCCGCCTTTGCCTACAACCCCGGCAAGGCAGCCATGCGGGACGCTAACCAGGCGCAGTTCGTTGGCAGCAAGGTTGCTGCCGCTCCGGCAGCCCTGGGCGCAGTGTTCGCGGAGCAAGAAAAAGACGCTGTGCGGAAGCTGGATGCCGCCTTCACGCAGTGGGTCGACAGTGTGCGCAAGGGTGGTGTCACGCGCAACGCGACCGCCATGCTGGGCGCAATGACGCCCAAGGAACTCGCCGCCTATGTGCTTGAAACCGGCGTCACACCTGAAAGCGCTGCGATCCTCTTTGAAGACAGGCTGATTGTCGGCAAGAAAGCGGCAAGGCATCTGGCTGCCGGGAACGCCCTGACAGACGCAGAACTGAAATCAATCCCCGCCCTGCTGCGCAGCGCGGACAAACAGGCATACCTGCAACTTGAAAATGGGAACGTGATCTACCTGCTCCCGTCTGGCGACAAGTCGATGAAGCTGGCGGTGCAAGTGGATTTTGTTGTCAAGGGCGGCAAGCTGAAAGTAAACATGGTGCGATCCGCGTTCAAGATCGATCCATCCAAGGTAACAGATGCGCCCAAGCTATACCGGAGGTTAGGGTGACAGCAGGGTGGCCGGACGTCCCACCATCTAGGAAAGAGCCAAGGCTCAAGCCTATGAACGGACTCCGAAAATTTCCGTTCGTCTGCCGTCTTGTCCCTTCTATCAGTATAGGCCAAATACGCCCATGATCCACATCGAAGCCGACTCCAGCCACATCGCCCTGGCGCTCAAGCAACTCCAGGCTGCCGCTGCCGACCTTGCCCCGGCGATGGCCGACATCGCCGCAACCCTCTGGGAGCGCGTCGGCGAACGCTTCGAGGCCCAGAGCGATCCGCTCGGCAAAGCCTGGGAGCCGCACGCGCCCGCAACGCTGAAGAGCTACCCGAAAGACGGCAACCGCCGCATCCTCGACCGCCACGGCACGATGCTCGACTCGCTCGACCGGCGCGCGGATGCCACCAGCGCGATGGTCGGCTTCGGGCAGCCTTACGCCGCCTACCATGAATACGGAACCAACAAGATGCCACGTCGCGGCTTGCTCTTCGCCGACCCGGAAGCGCGGCAACTCGCGCCGGAAGACGAGCAGCTCGTGATCGAGAAGATCAGCAAACACCTGCAAGGAGCCATCGGATGACATGAAAAACCCCGTCGTTTCACTAATTGCAAAACATTTTCACAGGTCGTAATCTCACTACCGCTGTCGCAAACAACGACAACGCGGGCGTCGCAGCCCACCACTACAGGCGCAATCAGCCGCGCCAGTTTTACGAAACGCGGCTTTTTTGTGCAACGCACGGCTTCCTACGGGCGAGCCGTGCGGGAGGGCGCAAGCCCTGCCGGAACCTGTAGCCGGTCTGCGAACCCGCACGGCTTCGCCCACCCCGTTTCGCAGCGGGAGCGCGGAAAAAAACAACCACTACTACAGGAGGCCAATCGTGGCCGACACCCAACTCATCCGCCAAAACGGCAACCGGCTGTACGTCACCTCGCTCGACCTCTCCAATCGGTTTGAGCAGCCGCACAAGGATGTGCTGCGGGACATCGAGAGCCTTGATTGCTCGGAGAGGTTCCGGCGGCGAAACTTCGCGCTCACCCAGTACCATAAATACAGCCCGACCGACGGGCAGGTTGCCATGCCCATGTACGAGATTACCCGCGACGGCTTCGCCATCCTGTGCATGTGCTTCACGGGCGCTGCGGCAGCGCGGTGGAGAGAGCGTTACATCGAAGCGTACAGCCGGGCGGAACGGGCGCTGTTCTTGAATTACATCGCATCGCAGACCGCCGCGCCATAAAACGGCCGTAGCGCCGTTTTCGGCGCAACTGGCATCCATGCCCGCCTGCGCCCGCGTTTTCCGCCCGTAAATTTGTATAAACCGCTTCTGACGCGGTTTCCCCATCTGTTTTCCATCTGCGCCCGCAAGAGGCGCGATGCCCCTCCCTACACGTCTTAAAGTTGTTTAATAGAACCCGACTCACGGGCGGCGCACCATCGTGACCATGATGAAGCCGCTCCATATCTTCCGTGCTGGCCTACAGACGCCCCTCGCTGGCGAGCCAATCCTGTTCTCCGAAGCCGACATCATCGGCTGCGTCGAGGCTTACGACCCTGCTGCGCACGAAGCCCCCATTGTGGTCGGCCACCCGAAAATCAATGCACCGGCCTACGGCTGGGTGAAGTCGCTCACCGCTGCGGGGGGCGACCTCATCGCCGAGCCGCATCAGGTCGACCCCGCCTTCGCCGAACTGGTGGCGGCAGGGCGCTATAAAAAAATCTCCGCGTCTTTCTACGCGCCCGACTCCCCGGCAAATCCAAAACCCGGCAGCTACTACCTGCGCCACGTCGGCTTCCTTGGCGCACAGCCGCCCGCCGTCAAGGGGCTGCGCGAGCCGCAGTTTGCCGACGGCGAAGAGGGAGTCGTCGAAATCGAATTTAACGAGCCTGAAATTGCCCCTGAACCGAATGTGCCGACGTCGGCACATTTGACCGAACCGGAGACCACCGTGACCCCTGAAGAACTTGCTGCACTACAAGCCGAAAACGCCCAACTGAAACAGCAGAATCAAGTGCTGCAAGAGGAGCGCCAGCGCGAAGCCGCCGAGCGGCGGCATGCCGGGAACGCCAGCTTTGCCGAAGGCTTGATCGCCCAGGGGCGGCTTGCGCCCAAGGACAGGCCGCTGGTGGAAAGCCTGCTGGATGCCTTGGGCAGCACTCCCGTCGAATTCGGCGAAGGAGAGCAGAAGCAGGACATAGGCGCGGCCTTCAAAGCCTTCTTGAGCAGCCGCGACCCGATCGTCAGTTTTGGCGAACACGCCACCAAGAACAAAGCCACGGGCGGCGTCTCGGATGCCTCGATCCGGGAGTTTGCGGAAAAGAACGTCGACCCCGACCGGCTTGCCCTGCATGCCCGCGCTCGCGCCTTGGCGTCGGAGAAACACATCCCCTACGGGGAGGCCATCCGGCAAGCCATTGCCGCCGCCCAATAACCACCCAGGAGCATAAGAATGTCTGACCGTCTCAAGCAACTCCGCGTCGTCGATCCCGTCCTGACCGAGATCGCGCGCGGCTACCACAACGCCGCGTTCATCAGCGAAGCCCTTTTTCCCGTCGTCCCCGTTGACAAGGAAGGCGTCATCGTCCCGCTGTTCGGCAAAGAGGCCTTCCGCCTCTGGGATACTGAGCGCGCCATCCGTGCCGCCTCCAATGTGATGACGCCAGACGACATCAATAACTTGGACGTGGTGCTGCGCGAGCATGACCTCGCCTACCCGTGCGACTACCGGGAAGAAAATGAGTCGATGTTTGACATCGAGTCCCGCGCCGCCATCCGCGTGAAGGACTCCATCGACCTGAAGCGCGAGTGGGGTGCCGCGCAGCTTGCACAGAACCCGGACAATTACCTGTCTGGCGCAAAAGTCGCGCTGGCCGGTTCGGATAGCTGGAAGAACGGCGGCGGCGACCCCGTCGGCGTGGTGGAGGAAGCCAAGGAAGTCCTCCGCAGCCGCATCGGGGTGCGCCCAAACACCGTCGTCATGGGCGCGGCCACCTACGCAGCGCTTAAGTTTCACCCGAAACTGCAAGAAGCCCTTGGCGGGAACGAAAGGAAGCTCATCACCCTGGAGCACCTGCGGTTCCTCTTCGGGATCGACAGCATCCACATCGGCGAGGCGCTCGCCGGGGACACCGCGACCGGCGACATCTGGGGCGACAACCTCATCCTCGCCTATGTTGCCCGCTCCGGAGCCGGACGCAGTGCGAGCTACGACGAGCCATCGTTCGGCTACACCCTGCGCCGCAAGGGCATGCCAGAGACCGACCGCTATGACAGCGAGGGCGGTAAGGTGCGCTACGTCCGCCACACCGACATCTATAAAGCCGTCATCGTCGGCGCGGATGCTGGGTATCTGGTCTCTGGAGTTGCGTCATGAGCCGCTATGTCGTTTCCGGTTTGGAATTCCGGATGGGCGGCAAACGGTATGCCGATGGCGCTGAGATCGAGTTGCCCGACGCTGATGCGAAGAAATTCAGCCGCTGGCTCAAGCCTGTTGGAACGCTTGTCTCCGCGTCTGGAGCCGGACAGAAACCCGCTCCTGCCACCAAAAACACTGCTGCCAAGGAACCCAAGCAATGAAGCCGCAACACCCAATCCTGACCATCACCAAGACGCTGGACGCCGACATCCCCGCCCGCCGCTTCGTCGGTTTCGACGGCAAACGAGCAACGGGCGAAGCCAAAGCCCTCGGCGTACTCGAGGCAGAATCCGAAGCTGGGGCTCCCGCACCCATCAACGTGATTGGCGTCATGCTTGTGGAGTCTGGTGGAGCCGTCGCCCAGGGCGCGGAAATCAACAGCGACGGAGAAGGCCGCGCGGTTGAGAGCGCTGAAGGCGTCTGCAACGGCTATGCCGTCGACGAAGCGGGCGGCGCGGGCGAACTCATCCGGATCATCCGGGGAATCTGATGCCCTACTGCACGCTGGCCGACCTTCAACTCGCCATCCCTGCCCAGACGCTCGTCTGGCTCTCGGATGACGATGCGACCGCCACGGACATCAATTTGCCCGTGGTGGAAGAGGCCATCCGGCAAGCGGTCGAACTCGTCGACGGCTATCTGCGCGGGCGCTACAACCTGCCGCTTGATCCCGTGCCGAGCATCATCAAGGACATGACGGTCAACCTCGCACGGCATTGGCTCTACGCCCGCCGCCCGGAAGGCAACGATCTGCCCGAGGCGGTGACGCGCACCTGGAAGGCCGCGATCCAGACGCTGGAGGCCATCCGCGACAACCGGATCACCCTGGGCGTCCCGTCTGGAGCGTCCGCCCCGGAGCCCGGCGAGATCAAGGTGCGCGCCCGCCCGCAACGCTTCGGCAACAACGTGCTGGACAGGTACTGACATGGCTACCACGCTCGAAATCATCGAGGCCGTTATCGCGCGGCTGAAGGAAAAGCTCCCGGCGCTTGCCGTCGAGTATTTCCCGGAAAAACCACGCGACTACCGGCTCAACCACCCTGGTGGCGCATTGCTCGTGAGCTACGCGGGCAGCCGCTACAGCGCGCCTGTGACGACCACCTACGTGATGCAGCCGCGCGAGCTGCGCGTGACGGTCACGGTGGTGATGCGCCAGCTCAACGGGCGCGGCGGCGCGGTCGATGCCGTGGATGCCGTGCGCCTGACGCTGCTCGGACACCGCTTACCGGACTGCAAGCCGCTACGCGCCGTTGCTGATACCTACCTGGGCGAAGCCGCTGGCCTCTGGCAATACGCGGTGGACTTCGCCGTCGAATCCGTCGCTCTCGAAGATGTCGACGCCCCGGCGGGTCCAGCCTTTACCGGAATCGAACTGGAAGAAACGAAATGAACTATCTCTACATCGGCCCCATGGGCGGCGTCACGCTCAAAGCGGACGGCAGCACATGTGAAGTGCTGCTTGTCCCCGGTAAGGCGGTCGATCTGCCTGAAAACCACGAATACACCAGCATGCTGCTGGCGCGAGGGCTTCTCAAGCCCATTGCTCCTGCGAAGGCGGCTGGCATCAAGAAAACCACAAAAGGAGCCTGAACAATGGCTGCAAACTATTTGCACGGCGTGGAAACCATCGAAGTCGAACGCGGCCCGCGCCCCGTCAAAGCGGTCAAGTCGGCAGTCATTGCCCTGATCGGTACGGCTCCGAGCGGCCCCGCGAACAAGCCAACGCTGTGGCTCTCCGAAAAGGACAGCGCAACCTGGGGGCCGAAACTCTCTGGCTATACCATCCCGCAGGCGCTCGACATCATCGCCGGTTATGGCGCGGCCACCGTCATCGTTATCAACGTGTGCGACCCGGCCATTCACAAATCGGCAGTGGCCGACGAGGCGTTGCGCCTCGGTGCCGTCACCGACCGTGGGCGGCTTGCCTTTGGGTCAGTCAGTAACTTGGTCATTCAGAGCACGGACGGAGCGACCACCTATCAGGCCGTCACGGACTACACGGCGGACTTGGCCAGCGGCATCCTCACCCGTGTGCCTGACGGAAACATCCCTGCGGGCGCAACGCTCAACGCGAGCTACGACCACACCGACCCGAGCCTGGTCACGGCCTCCGACATCCTCGGCACGGTCAACGCCGCCGGACAGCGCACGGGGATGAAGGCGCTCAAGGACACCTACAACCAATTTGGTTTCTTCGCCAAAATCCTCATCGCCCCTGCCTTTGGCTCGCTGACATCCGTCTCCACGGCGCTGATCGGCCTGGCCGATGAACTGGGGGGCGTTTCCTACATCGACGCGCCCATCGGAACATCGTTTGCACAGGCGCTCGCAGGTCGCGGCCCGAACGGCACGATCAATTTCAATACATCCAGCGAGAGGGTGCGGCTATGCTACCCGCATATGGTTGGCTACGACCCCGCAAGCAACACAGAGCGGTTGGTTCCTCTCTCCATCCACGCGGCGGCGCTGCGCGCCAAGGTCGACCTTGACAAAGGTTTCTGGTTGTCGAGTTCCAACCAGGAACTCGTTGGCGTGATCGGCGTTGAGCGGCAGCTTTCCGCCATGATCGATGACCCGCAGTCTGAGGTGAACCTGTTGAACGAACAGGGCATCACCACCGTGTTTTCCAGCTACGGCACGGGCTACCGGCTCTGGGGCAACCGCACGGCGGCGTGGCCAACCATCACTCACATGAAGAACTTTGAGAACGTTCGCCGCACCGGCGACATGATCAACGAGTCGCTCCGGTACTTCAGCCTCCAGTTCGTCGACATGCCGCTCGACCAGGCCCTCATCGATGCCTTGCTGGAATCTGTCAACGCCTACGGGAGAAAGTTGATCGGCGATGGGGCGCTGCTGGGTTTCAAGGCGTGGTTCGACCCGGAACGAAACGAGGAAACCGAACTCGCGGCGGGGCACTTGCTCATCAGTTACAAATACAACCCGCCCACGCCGATGGAACGGCTCACATACGAGACCGAGATCACCTCGGAATACCTGCTGACCTTGAAGGGGAACAACTGAGATGCCCGGAAAAATTCAAATCAACCGCATCGTCAACGCCAACGTCTACGCCAACGGCAACTCGTTACTGGGCCGTGCCGAGGAGATCAAGCTCCCGGACATCACGGCAACGATGACCGAGCACAAGGCTCTCGGCATGGTGGGCAAGATCGAATTGCCCTCCGGCTTCGATAAGCTCGAAGGCGAAATCAAGTGGAATTCCCTCTACGACGATTCTGCCGCGATCATGGCAAACCCCTTCAAGGCCGTGCAGCTCCAGTGCCGCTCGAACATCGAGACCTATGGCGCGCAAGGGCGCGTCGAGGAAAAGTCCCTGGTCACTTACCTGACGGTGATGTTCAAGAAAAACCCTCTCGGCACGTTCAAGCAGCATGAAAACGCCGACTTCCAGGCGGGCTTCTCCTGCACCTACGTCAAGCAGGTGATTGATGGGAAAGAAGTGCTGGAACTGGACGTGCTCGCCAACATTTTCCGCGTTGGCGGCGAAGACATGCTCGCCACGTACCGCCGGAACATCGGCGGCTAACCGGACTCATCGAGAGCGTGACACGCGCGGCGTCGGCTCAAGCTGTGCCGCGCCGCCCTCCAGCCAGCGGTGAGGGCGACGCAAAACAACACTGGCAGCCAGCCAGCAACGATCACCTCCCCGTTGCGGGGCTGGCTCCCTTCGGGGACTTTTTCAGTCCAATTTCAGGAAAAAACATGGAAAAACTCGACCTGCTTTACCCATTCACCCCTGCTGGCGGGAAAGAAATCACCAGTCTCCCGGTGCGCCGCCCAAAAGTAAGAGACATCAAGGCTTCCAAGCGCTTCGGCAGCAGCGCAGAAGACCAGGAAATCGGCCTCTTTTCCGTCCTCTGTGGGCTGACCGCCGAAGACATCGAGGAAATGGATGCGGCCGACTACGGTGCGCTTCAAGACTCCTTTCGCGCCATGGTTAATCAGCGAAAAAAACCTGTGGCCGATGATGGGGCTGCTGGCGAGGTGGTTCGGCTTCCAGCCCAGTGAGATCGATGCGTTTGATGTCGATGATTTGCGCAAATGGTGCGAACAGGCCCAGGAACAGATCGAGCATGAGAAGAACGGCACAGCAGGCGGGTAGATAAATGGCAGAGCTTGGGTTAAGCGTCGTCATTGGTGCAGCAGCCGGGGGGGCGTTCGCAGCGCTCGACAAACTGCGCGAGCGATTCGGACGCATCGGTAAGCCGCTGGATGCGCTCGAATCCAAGAATAAAGCCCTTGGCGCAACCATCCAGAGACAGGCTGGCACACTCGCTCCGCAGGCGCTCGGTCGCACGGCGCGCGGCTACGAAGAGGTTGGTTCGGCTATCGACAAAGTGAAAGCCAAGCAGTCATCCCTGCTTGCGAAATGGGTCGGGCCAGCGGCAATTGGCGCTTCGATTGGGAAGTCAATCCATTCGGCGATCAACTACGAAGACACCATCTCCGACATCGGCATTGCAGCCGAACTCTCGGACGCGCAAGCCGAAAAGCTCGGGGCCGTCGCCCGCGAAGCTGCCCAGAAAACCCACCAGGGGCGCAATGAAATGCTTGCCGCCATGAAGACGCTTGCCACAGGCGGCCTGGGCGAGCGGGCTGGCGAGTTTGCGGAAATCCTCGGCAAAACCGCCACCAGCCAGCGCGTGGACATGGCGGAGCTGTCCAACGTGCTGGTTGTCCTGCATGAGACGCTGGGCATCGAGACCACCGATGGCATCAAGGAAGCCTTTGGGCGCATGGCCAAGGGCGGAAAGGGCTTGGTCGATATGGGCAGCATCATCAAAGTCATGCCGGATTTGGCGGGGGCTTTGAAGCAAAGAGGCGTCACCGGGCAGGATGCCGTGGGCGAAGTCGTGGCGGCGCTGGAAGCGAGCAGAAAATCCTTCGGCTCTACCGACAAAGCCGTCGTGGCGATGAACGCCTGGATCAAGAACATGGGCACCCCGGCGATCATCAAAGCCTACGCGGATGCGGGCGTTGACTACGAAGCCTCCATGAAGGCAATGGCTTCAAAGGGCATGAACGCCTATCAGGCTTCCGTCGAACTGGCTCAAGCGCTGTTGGCGAAGAAGGGTTCACAGTTCGCCGATCAGTGGAAGAAGGCCGAAGGCGACAACAACGAAGAAGCCCAGATGGCGCTCATGGAAGCCTTCGGCCTACGGGACATCTTCGCCAGCCCACAGGCCGTGAGCCACATGATGGCGATGCGCCAAAACATCGATGAGTACAAGAAGCTTAAAAACTCTCTTGGCGGTGCAGAAGCACAAGGCACGATAGATGCGGATTTCGCGCGGCGCAGCAAAACCGCGTCCGCGCAATTCGCGCAGTTCAAGAACACAATGGGCGATCTGGGCGTAACCATCGGTTCGGCGCTGCTGCCCTCGATCAACAGCCTGATGGGTAGCCTCGTTCCCGTGGTCTCATCCTTCGCATCCTGGGCGGAAAAAAATCCGGAACTGATTGCCAACGTCATTAAACTAGGCGTGGGACTGTTAGCCGCTCAAAAAGGTTTTTCACTGTTTGGCGGCAAGGGCTCGGTGATCGTCAAGGATTTGGGCTTGCTCACGCGCGGCTTTGGAATCGCCCGCACTGCCGTCGTGTTTCTCAGCCGCGCGTTATTGATGAACCCAATAGGTATCGCAGTCACTCTCATTGCTGGTGCGGCCTATCTGATTTACAAAAATTGGGAGCCGATTAAAAAATTCTTTGGCGGGATATGGGAAAAAGTCAAAGCGACGTTTTCAGGAGGGATCGGCAGCGTCTGCAAGGCTATCCTGAACTGGAGCCCGATCGGGCTGTTCTACAAAGCGTTTGCGTCAGTGTTGGGCTGGTTTGGGGTCGATTTGCCAAAAAACTTCACTGAATTTGGGGCCAATCTGATAGGCGGCCTGGTTGATGGCATTAAAGCGAAATTTACGGCAGCAAAGGATGCCATTGTCGGTTTTGGAAAAAGCATCAAGGGCTGGTTCACAGACACGCTCGGCATCTCCTCGCCCTCGAAAGTATTTGCGGGCTTCGGCGACAACATCGCCCAGGGTGCAGCCATCGGCATCGACCGGTCTGGCGACCTTGCCTCACGCGCATCCGGGAACATGGCTCGCGATGCTGCCGCCGCTGCCGCAGGCCGTAGGCTGGCGGGCGCGGCAGGGCGCGACGCATCACAAGGATGCGGCGGCGTGAACGTGACATTTTCACCAACCATCACCCTCACGAGCGGCGGCGCAGGCGTGAAAGAACAAGTCTCGGAAGCCATTAAACTCTCGCTTCGTGAACTCGAACAAATGATGGCGCGCGTCGCCGCACGTCAAGCCCGGACGGCCTACTGACATGTATGCGATCCTCGGCGACATCCAGTTCGATCTCATTTACTTCGACGGGTTTGATTCCAAGTTTGCGGCAAACTACGCCGAACACGCGATGATTGCGGGCAAGCCCCGGCTGCAATTCACGGGGCTGGCGCTCGATGAAATCGCCATCACGCTCGCCTTTCATCACCTGTTCTGCGACCCAGAGGTCGAGTTCGCCAAACTAAAAGAGGCACTGGCCAATCATCAGGCAATGGCGCTGGTGCTCGGCAACGGGGACTACAAGGGCTGGTTTGTCCTGGCAGATGTTAATTCGACAGCGCAACAAACCGACGCGACCGGCACGATCACCGCGCTGGAAGCCAGCATCAGCTTGCGCGAATACGTGGGCGACACGGCAAACCCTTTGCCGCCGCCCGCCGTGCAGCCGGAAAATCCGCCAGTGCAAGCCGTTGCTGAACCCGCGCCAATGCCGCCAGTGACTCAGGCGCAATCCACCCTGCAAGGTGCGCCGAGTTTTTTGGACAACATCGGATCAGCGGTAAGTCTCGCTGTGCAGGCGCGCAGCGCATTGAGTCTGGCATCTGACATGCTCAACACAGTGCAGCGGCTTGCCAGCAACCCGCTTGCCGCGCTGGATCGTGTGCCAGGGCTGCTCGGCAGCCTGAATGACGCACTCGGGTCATTGGAGAATCTGCCCGCCAGCCTCTCGCGCATCCGCGATCAACTGCCGATGGCTGCCGATGTGCTCCGGGCCGGGAATACCGCGCTCTTTGACGTGCAGGGCGCAGTAGGCATGCTCAGTAATGCCTCGGCCTCGAACGTGGCGGGCAAAATTTCAGTCGCCTCCGGCCTGCTCGGCTCGGCTGGCGACGCCATGACCACGGTTTCATCCGGTGTAGGCAAAGCTGCCGCCAAGCTCGTGACAAGGAGCGCATGATGTACTTGACACACGTCACTACCGATGGCGAGCGCTGGGATCAACTCGCGCAACGGTATTACGGCGATGCCTTGTTGTACGAGACCATCATTGCTGCCAACCCGAACGTGCCGATCAGCACAACATTGCGCGGCGGGCTGCGGCTTGTCATCCCCATCATCGAACGCGCTGATCTCTACGAGGAGGCCCCGCCGTGGCTGAAGTGACAGGCGCATCGAGCACGCCTGACGGTATCGCGGCAGTCCCGCGTCCCGCGTTCAGGCTCATCTACGGCCAAAAGAACATTACAAATGATCTGATGCCTTACGTCATCTCGGTCACTTACTCGGATTACCTGACAGGACAATCAGATGAGATCGAGGTAGAGCTTGAGGATACGGACGGGCGCTGGATCGGCTCTTGGTATCCGGGCAAGGGCGACGCGCTCACGCTCAAGGTGGGCTACGACAATGAACCGTTGCTCGCCTGTGGGACGTTCGAGATCGACGAGGTCGAGTTTTCCGACTCACCGTCCACCGTCTCCATCCGTGGTTTGGGAAGCTGGCCAGGAAAGCCAGTGCGCACCCGAAACAGCATGGGTTTCGAGAAAACCACGCTGGCAGCCATCGCGCAGCATGTCGCCAAGCGAAACGGTTTTACACTGACTGGAAAAATCCGCCACATCCCCATTGACCGCGCCACGCAATACGGCGAAAACGACGTGGCTTTTTTGAGCAAACTTGCCGATGAATATGGCTATGCCTTTAAGGTATCAGGCAAGCGGCTCGTTTTTACTGAAGTCGCGGCGCTGTTGGCAAGCGACCCGGCGAAGTATTTTGTCCCACAAGACCTGACGAACATCCGCATCACGGACAAGATTAACTTTGTCTACAAGGACGCCGAGGTCAAGCATCACGACCCAAAAAAGAAGTCGCTCGTGGTTGTCGGCGTAAAGGCAGATGGACAGATCGGTGAGGTCGGCAAAAGCACTAGCAGTGACACACTCAAAACAACGGCGCGCGCCAGCGATAAGGCCACCGCGCAGATCAAGGGCGAGTCCAAGCTGAAAAAAGCCAACCTGGAGCAAACCACAGGCACGATTACCGTACCCGGCAGCCCATCGTTGGTGGCGGGGCTGATGATCGGCATTGATGGCTTTGGCAGGCTGGACGGCAAATACTTAGTGCAGTCTGCCCGCCACAGGCTCGATCGCTCAAGTGGCTACACGACCGAGCTTGAGATTGCCCGCGAAATGCCCGTCCCCCGTGGGCAAACCGTCAAGTCCGCATCAAGCGCGAAGAAGAAATCCGCCGCCCCCGGCAAGTTACAGGTCTACGGCATCCAGTCCGACGGGCAGGTCGGCGCGGTGGGTACGACGAACTCCAAAAGGTAAACTGATATGCCATTAAACAAAACCCTCTCTGAAACTTGCGCTTGTTTGATGTTTGGCACGGTTTCCGCCATCGACGAAAAGACCTGCCGTGTGCGGGTACGGATTGGCAGCCTCGACAACTTGCGCACTGCGATGCTGCCGGTGTTGCAGCAAAAAACCCTTAAAGACAAACACTACTGCTTGCCTGACATCGGCGAGCACGTCGCTGTGCTGCTCGATCCGAACGGTGAAGACGGCGTGGTGTTAGGGGCGATTTTTTCCGATGCAGACATGCCGCCAGTGGCCAGCGGCGATAAGTTTCACCGCGTCTTTTCCGATGGTGCTGAGTTTGAGTATGACCGCGCAAGCCATGCCCTGAACGTGAAGGGCGGCATCGTCACCATCAATGTCGATGCCGTGGCGACGGTTACGGTCAAGGCGGGGGAGAAAGTGACTGTCGATGCCCCAGAGACCACGTTCACCGGCAACGTCCTGGTGGAAGGCAGTATTACCTATATACAGGGCTTGACGGGTTATGGCGGTGGAGGCGGCGGGGCATCCGCCATGATTTACGGCACGGTGCAAACAACGGTTGATGTCATTGCCAGCAACATCTCGCTTGTTGGCCACAAACACGGCGGTGTGCAGTCAGGGGGCAGTCAAACCGGCCAGCCTGTCGGGTAATGTCTTAAAGCCCTTTACTATTGTTGGCGCAATGGGGGTGCGAGCATCCCCCGTATGGCAAACCTTCAAGACATCCGCGCAGTTCATTGGCAGCCTGCCCTGGGCAGTTTCGGCGTTGTCGAAACGTTGGATGACATTGACCAGGCGATCCGCGTCATCCTCGCCACGCCGAAGGGCAGTAACCCGCACCGCCCGGACTTTGGCTCAAACGTCTGGAAATACATCGACCATCCTGTCGATCAGGCCATCCCGCATGTGGTACGGGAAACGGTTGAGGCCATCAAGAAATGGGAGCCGCGCTGCGCCCTTGTGCGCGTGGAGCCATTCATCGATGGGTCACATGTCGCCGTGCGCGTGGTTTGGAAGGTTTCCCCAGGCATCGAACGAGAAACGAAGGTAAGCCTATGGCGGCAATGACCTCCCTTCCTGATCCCGATTTCATCCAGCGTGACCCGCAGGCGATCACGGCGGAAATCATCGCGCAGTACGAGAAACTGTCCGGCAAAACACTCTATCCGGCCCAGATCGACCGGCTGCTGGTCGACGTCATTGCCTACCGCGAAACCTTGGTGCGCGTTGCTATTCAGGAAACCGCGAAGCAGTGCCTCGCACGTTTCGCAGTTTTTCCGATGCTTGATTACCTCGGTGAGGGCGTGGGCGTCACACGGCTGCCAGCGCAACCAGCTCGCACAGTACTGCGGTTTTCGGTAGAGGCCGCGCAGGTGTCTCCGCTGCTTGTTCACGCCGGAATGCGGGTGGATTCCGGAGACGGCGCGGTGCGCTTCGAGACTGACATCGATGCCATCCTGCCTGTTGGACAAACCAACATCGATGTGCCTGCCACCTGTGACACGGCTGGCGCAATCGGCAACGGTTGGGGGCTTGGGCAGATCAATAACCTGGTTGATACCCTGACTGATGCCGATATTGAGGCTGTAAACATCACGATCCCATCCGGCGGCGCGGACGCCGAGTCGGATGACAGGCTGCGCGAACGCATCATGCTCGCGCCAGAAACATTAACCACCGCTGGAAGTGAAGACGCCTACATTGCGCGGGTGAAGGCTGTTCATCAAAGCATCCGCGACGTAGCTATCCTGTCGCCAAGCGGAGGGGTGGTCGATATCTATCCGCTGCTCGATACAGGTCTGCCAGGATCAGACATGCTGGCACTGATTGACGCGAAAATTACGGGTAAGCGCGCCCGCCCGTTCACTGACCATGTATTTGTCAAAACTCCTGAGTTGGTCGATTATAAAATCAGCGCGCAGATCACCCTCTATAAGACCGCCGACGTCGCCAGCACACTGGATGCAGCGCGGGCAGCGGCACAAGCATTTGCGGATAATCGCGCCGCCAGTCTTGGGCGCGACATCGTTCCCGCGCAGGTGGAGACCGCCATCATGGTGGCGGGCGTCTACGACATTGAGCTTACAGCACCTGAAAAAATCATCGTTGCCAGACACCAATGGGCGCGCTGTACTGCCGTCAATATAGAGATTGCCGGGGTAGCAGATGCCTGATCCGCTGCTTATCCCGCCGCTGGCCAGGGATGCGCGCTGTCAAGTCATCGCCGAACTTGCCGCGCGGGTAGGTCACATCGATCTATCGCCGCTGCTCGTGTATCTGATCGACTCGGTTGATGCGTCAGTTCTGCCTTATCTGGCCGAGCAGTGGAGCGTGCTCGATGAGGGCTGGCAATACGCCGACACCGACGCTGATAAACGCCGGTTGCTGCACAGGGCAATCGACATGCACCGCTACAAGGGAACACGCTGGGCGGTCGAAAATGCGCTCGATGTGCTGAGGCTTGGATGCGATGTCCAAGAGTGGTTCGAGTATGGCGGCGAGCCTTACCACTTCCGCGTCGACCTCGTCAGCAACCAAGGTGTCCCGGAAGATTTCTACGGGCAAGGCATCGATCGCGCGGTTGAACTGATCACCAAAGCAAAAAATGTCCGCTCGCATCTGGATGCGATCCGAATCGTGCTCGCCATCGTCAGCCCTGTGCCGAGCATCGGAGCGGCACTGATCGGGGGCGAAATTTGCACCATCCTGCCGTTTGTGCAGACCGATATTGAGCAGTTTGACCGTGTTCCCAAGATCGGCACCGGCATCCAGTCCCTTGAAATAATCACCGTCTATCCAGTATAGGAGCCGTTCATGGCACAGGACTTTTTCAGCATCGTAACCGTTCGGGGCCATCAGAAACGAGCCGCAGCACTGGCTGGCGGCCCCCCCGTGCAACTCACCCACATGGCCGTTGGGGACGGCCGGAACGGTGCGTATTACAGCCCGACGAATACGCAAGTTGCGCTCGAAAATGAGGTCTACAGGGCGCAAATCAATGAGCTGTATCAGCACCAAAAAAACAAAGCCTGGATTGTTTCTGAGTTGGCGATCCCGGACGAAGTGGGTGGGTTTTATGTGCGCGAAGTCGGCATCTTCGATTCGGACGGCGAATTGTTCGCTATTGGCAAATACCCTGAATCCTTCAAGCCGATCATGGCGTCTGGGGCGGGGAAGCAACTCCTTATCCGTCAAATCTTTGAAAACTCGAATGCAGATTCAGTCACACTCATCATTGATCCGAGCATCGTGACAGCGACCCGGCAGTACGTGGATGAGTTGCTGGATGTAGCGGTTGGTCAGATCACAGACAGGATCGACCGACAGGATGCCAAGGATTCAGCGCGGGTGGCCACAACTGGAGCCGTATCACTGAGCGGCCTTCAGGCCATCGATGGCGTTGCGCTGTCCCCAGGCAGCCGCGTGCTGGTCAAGGATCAGTCAGATGCCAGTTCAAACGGCATCTACATCGCCTCCGCTGGCGCATGGGCGCGTGCGACGGATGCGGACACATCCAGCAAAGTTACGCCGGGGCTGTTTCTCGCCATTGAAGAGGGAGACGCGCACGGCGGCTCGATGTGGCAACTGGTCACTCCTGCGCCAATTGTGCTGGACAGCACGGCACTTCAATTTGTGCTGTCTGCTGGCAGGACGGGTGTGGTTGCGGGCAATTATATCGGTGTCAATGTCGATGATCATGGCCGCGTTCTTGATGGCTCATCAATCTGGGTGCCGGAATATCTCAAGTCTGGCGATCCGTTGCCGCCGACAGACATCGGCCCCATTTGGCACGATGACTACAATAGCTGGATGACGTGGCAGGTTTTCGACGCCAACGGGGCTGGTTACATCGGGTACGCAAGCGTGCTTGTCGGAAAGCCCGAATTAGATGCCCAGCCCACGGCGCGAAAGGGTTTCATTCCCAGCGGGGCAAGCAATCTATCCAAGGCTGCCTACGGCGCCCTATGGAATTGGGCTGTCCATACTGGCCTGCTTGTTTCTGCTGGAACATGGGTAGCGGGGACAGTGGCCGTCAAGGATAACGGCGACGGCACATTCGCCGTGTACGACTTGCGCGGGGAATT
>WRJU01000250.1 GCA_009778425.1 Pseudomonadota bacterium | reverse complement strand
GAAGTCACGGCAAAATACACGTTTCTCGGGGTGTAGCGCAGTCCGGTAGCGCGCTTGCTTTGGGAGCAAGATGTCGGGGGTTCGAATCCCTCCACCCCGACCAGCTCACCCCGTCTGTCCGCAGAGATCGACTGTCCGTAGCTCAATTGGATAGAGCACCGGCCTTCTAAGCCGGGGGTTGCAGGTTCGATCCCTGCCGGGCAGGCCATATGGTTTGCGGGCTTCGCGTTGGCGGAGTCCTTGCGGCGGCGGCATTAGCTCAGTTGGTAGAGCACCAGATTGTGGCTCTGGTGGTCACCGGTTCGATTCCGGTATGTCGCCCCAACGATTTGGATCTTTTTGGTGCCGTGCTGTTGCCCGGCTATTTTTGTTTTGGGCGTCATGAAATCCATTGTCATCCTTGTTTCCGGTCGGGGCAGCAACATGGAGGCCATCGTCCGGGCGGATATTCCCGGCGCGCGCATCGCGGCGGTCGTCAGTAATCGCGCCGATGCCGCCGGTCTCGCGTTTGCGGCGCGCCAGGGTATCGAGACGGCGGTTGTCGCGCATGCCGATTATGCCGACCGAGACCGGTTCGATGACGCCCTGCGGGCTGCCATTGATGTTTACGCACCCGACTTGGTCGTGCTGGCCGGGTTCATGCGGGTGCTTGGCGAAGATTTCGTCCGGCATTACGCGGGGCGTCTGCTCAATATCCATCCTTCGCTGCTGCCCGCTTTTCCTGGGCTGCATACGCACCGGCGCGCGCTCGCGGCTGGGGTGAGGCTGCACGGGGCGAGCGTACATTTCGTGACGCCTGAACTCGACGATGGACCCATCGTGATCCAGGCTGCTGTGCCGGTGTTGCCCGATGATGATGAGAATCGCCTCGCCAGCCGCGTGCTGGCCGAAGAGCACCGTATTTACCCGCAAGCCGTGCGCTGGTTCGTCGAAGGGCGTCTCAGCGTTGCAAAAGGTGGCCAGGTCGAAGTGGCCGGTGTCCGTCCCGCCTCGTTTGCCTTGCATTGTCCACCACTCGATGCTGAGTGAATCATGAACTCATGGGATTGGTGATGACGCTTCGTACTGTGTCGGCTGTTTGTATCGCGCTGATGGTCGTTTTGTCCGGGATGTTTTCGGACATGGCTCTGGCTGACAATGGAAAAGAGGCTTCTTCTTTGGCCTGGCCGGAAAAAGGGGCGGTTGATTACCGCGTCTCCTATGGCGATGGCGGGCTGCTCGTTGGCCGGGCGCTTTACTCGTGGGAGCATGACGCAGAGAAGTACCAGATGCGGCTTACTCTGGAAACGGCAGGCGTGGCGGCGTTGCTGCGCAAACTCGACTATGTGCAGTTGAGCCAGGGGGAAATCGGGAAAAATGGCTTGCGCCCGTTGCGTTTCGATGTCACTCAACTAAACAAGACTCCGGAAATGGCGTTGTTCGACTGGAACGGGGAGCCCGGCGCGCGGGTGAGCATCCGCCGTGGCACGAAGGAACGGCACAATTTTGAACTGACGCCGGGGGATCAGGACATTCTCAGTATCTGGCGACAACTCGGCCATGTGGATAAGTTGCCGGACAGCCTACTCGTGGTCGGCAACAAGAATGCCCGCCGCGCCAAGGTTGCGCGCCTTCAAGACGTTGACCTCAAAGTGCCGGCGGGCCGTTTTGCGACCCGGCATTTCAGCGCTCGTTCCGAGGATGGAAAGCTGAAGATCGACCTCTGGCTGGCGTATGCTCATAACATGGTTCCGGTGCGAGCCGTTCTTGGCGATGACAAATCGGATACGCTCGTCCTGGAAGCGACCGCCGTCGATGTTCCTTCGGCCAAATGAATATCATGTCTGGCAGCGTGGGGCGAAATTCCATGAAGGGCGCGAAAAAAACCGGACGATCCCCGCAGGGCAGGGATACGCAAGCAACGATATTGACACAGGCCGCCCAGGCTCTGGGCGAAGTGCTTGGTTTCGGATACCCGGCTGACGCGGTGCTCTCAAGGTTTTTCCGGGAGCATCATGCTCTTGGCCGCCGTGACCGTGCCTTGATTGCCGAGAGCGTATATGGCGTCCTTCGCCGCTTGCGCTGGTTGCACCGTTTGACCGGAGGCGGCGCAGTGCCTCGTCAATTGCTGCTGGCCTGGCTCGCGCGGGGCGAGGGATGGCCGGTGCACAGGTTCGAGGGGATGGTGACGGACTCAGAGCGTAGCTGGATCGAAGCCCTGAAAGCGGTCGATCTCTCCGGGGGGAGCTTGGCCGAGCGTACCGATTTGCCTGACTGGCTGTGTGAGCGCCTGCTTGCCACGCATGATGAGGAAGGGCTGCTGCGCTTGGCTCAGAGCCTCAACCAGCCCGCACCGCTCGATCTCCGGGTCAATGTTCTCAAACTCAACCGTGATGCCGCGCTTGCCCGTTTGCGGGATGACGGGCTCGACGCCGTTCCGTGTCCCTGGTCGCCGCATGGGATTCGCCTCGCGGGAAAACCCGCGTTGCAGAAACATCCGCTTTTCCTCGATGGCAGTGTCGAGGTGCAAGACGAAGGCAGCCAGATACTGGGTTTTCTCGTACAGCCAAAACAGGGGGAGTTCATCGTCGACTTTTGCGCCGGGGCAGGTGGCAAGACTCTGCAACTGGGGGCGATGATGCGTTCCAGCGGCCGCCTTTACGCTCTCGATGTAGCCGAAAAACGGCTGGCGCGCCTGCGTCCGCGCATGGCGCGCGCCGGTCTGAGCAATGTGCATCCGATTTTGATCGCGCACGAGCGCGATGCCCGCCTCAAGCGTCTCGCGGGCAAGGCCGACCGGGTACTGGTTGATGCACCATGCAGCGGCTTGGGGACTCTGAGGCGCAATCCTGACCTCAAGTGGAGGCAAACGCCTGTCGCGATTGATGAGATGGTTTCGCGCCAGCGGGCGATTCTCGAAGCCGCCGCGAAGCTGGTACGTCCCGGTGGCCGTCTGGTTTACGCAACTTGCAGCTTTCTGGGCGAGGAAAATGACGGCGTGGTCGATGCCTTTCTCGCCGAACATCCTGAATTCGTGTCCCTTTCAGCCGAAGACATCCTCGTGCGACAGGGCATCGTACCCGGTACGGGCGAGCGCTTACGCCTGTCTCCGCTCGCGCACGGTACGGACGGTTTCTTTGCTGCCGTGCTGATGCGTGAAAATTAGGCATTTTTTGTAAGAACGGTATAAAAAATTTGTCTATTGTGGAAATCCACAATCATTGGGTTATATAATGACCCTTCAGTTTGGCAATACCGTGCGCCATGCCAGTTCTCATCAAATCAACAAGATTACGTGGCCGCGATGTTGCCCTTTACAGGGGAAGGCCATGTCAAATGATCCTTGCAGCGTGTTCGGGTTGCGGTTGAGCGAAATCAGAAAGAGCAGAGGGTGGTCTCAGGAACGCTTGGCTTCGGAGAGTGGGTTGGCTCGCAGTTACGTGGGTGGAGTGGAACGCGGACAAAGGAACATTGCGTTGCGCAATATCTGTAAACTCGCCGGGGCGCTTGGGCTGTCGCCGTCAGTCTTGTTTGTTCCCAATGGGGCTTCCGGAGGCGTCAGCAGCCGTCTCAACTGATTCAGGGAACCCCTTCAGTTCCGTCAATTTTTATCGCGCGTCGCGTCGGCCCAGCAATTCGGTGTCTCGAACAGTCTGACCTGTTCGAGACGTAGTGCATTTCCACAGGTATCGCGGTAGGCTGCATCGAGGATGCGAAAGGCGGCGTCGGCGAGGTTTTCGGCTGTCGGAACCATGTCAAAGACCACTGTCTTATGATCGGGCAGGGATGCGAGGAATTCCACTAGGCGCGTATCTTCACGCCAGACGAGAAACGCGTGATCCCATTGGTTGACGACTTTTTCCCAGGCGATGCGTTTTATTTCGCCGAAGTCCATCACCATGCCATTGGCCGCGCTGCCGGGGGCGTCGATGACACTGCCTTCGAGGCTGATCTCGATCACGTAGCGATGGCCGTGTAAATGCCGACACTGGCTGGCATGATCCGGGATGCGGTGGCCAGCATCGAATTCGAGACGGCGGGTGATGCGCATGGCGTTCTTTTTTAATCAGGAAGACGAATTATAGCACCGCCCTCGCCGGGTTCGTTCCCGCATCGGTCGGGGTAGTCGGAGCAGCCCGTCTTTTTGAAGGAAAAAAGAGGTGTATGTGGCTTTGTAGTAAGCCCGTGCCGGTTCCCGGAGTATAATGACCGCCCTTATTATGACATAGAGATAGCCGTTTCATGTTCATTCCAAAATTCCTGTGCCGTTTGTTCAAGCCCGCCACGCCTTCGCGCGCGAGTTTCGGCATGCGCGAACATCGCGTCCAGTGCATGGGGCCGCATGGGCTGCATCACATGGCCTATACCGAGTGGGGTGACCCGGACAACCGGAACGTCCTGCTCTGCGTCCACGGACTTACACGAAATGCGCGGGATTTCGATGCGCTGGCTCAGGCGCTTTCAGGCGATTACCGGGTGATTTGCCCCGATGTGGTTGGGCGGGGCCGTAGCGACTGGCTGAAGGTGAAATCCGATTACACCTTCCCACTCTATGTTTCGGACATGATCACGCTGATTGCGCGGCTGGGCGTGGAGCATGTCGATTGGGTCGGAACCTCGATGGGCGGCGTGATAGGCATGCTGCTTGCGGGGCAGCCGCATACCCCCGTGCGCCGGTTGGTGCTCAACGATGTCGGGCCGCGGATTACCGCCGAATCGCTGCGGCGCATCGGGCAATACATCGGTCGTGCTCCGGTTTTTCCGAGCCTGGAGGCTGCCGAGGGCTACATACGTCAGATAGGGGCCTCTTACGGTCCCCTCACCGACGAGCAATGGCAGCATCTCACCCGTCACAGCGTGCGCGCCGTCGAGGAGGGCTATACCTTCATCTATGATTTCGCCCTGGGCGATTCCTTCCAAATGATGCCCATCCTGCTTGATGTTGAGGTGTGGGACGCATTTGACCGTATCCGTCACCCGGTACTGGCGATACGTGGCGCGGAATCGGACTTGCTCAGGCGCGAAACCTGGCTGCAAATGGCCGAACGCGGCCCCAGAGCCAAACTCATCGAGTTCCCCGGCATCGGCCACGCTCCGATGCTGATGTCCGAAGATCAGATTGTGTCCATCCGGAATTTCCTGCTCGGTTCCGGTGAAGGAGCCGGGAGCGAACCTCACCGTCAGGCATCATGACTGCGCGGGCGGATTTTGAACCGGCTTACGCCTCTGGGGAGCCGCGAGACGTTTCCGCGCTGCTTTTTCCTTTCATCGGGCAGAGCCTGTTGCTTAAACCGAACGCGGAACTGCCGCGCGTAGAAGACGTGCAGGGATTGGGAGAACCCTTGCGAACGTTTCGTTTCGGAACCTTGGCAGGGCAGGCATGCGTACTGAAAGTCTGGCCTTCCGAACGCGCTATTCCCGAGGGGCTGTCGGTTGGCGACTACCGCACGCTCTGGGGGCGATGGCCGGAAGGGTCTCTTGCGGCGCTCGTCCGGGCCAAACAACTCGCTGTGTGGGCGCTGCACAACCTTTTTTGCGGGGCTTGCGGGCAGCCGATGATCCTCGGCCAGATGGAAATTGCCTGTGTATGCCCGACCTGCGAGTACAAGGTTTATCCGCGCATTTCGCCCGTAGCAATCGGCCTGGTCGTCAAGGGGGACGAGATCCTGCTTGCACGTTCCTCGCGTTTTGAGCCGGGGATGTACAGCGCGCTGGCCGGTTTCGTCGAGGCGGGGGAATCCGCCGAGGAGTGCCTGCACCGCGAGGTACGGGAAGAAGCCGGGATCGAAATCCAGAATCTCCGCTATTTCGGCAGCCAGTCCTGGCCGTATCCGCATTCGTTGATGATCGGTTTCATCGCCGATTACCGCTCCGGCGAACTGGTCGCGCAAGAGGAGGAGATCGAAGACCTGGGCTGGTTCAAGCCCGATGGCTTGCCCCGTCTGCCGCATCCCGGCTCGCTCGCCAGACGGATGATCGAGTTTGTCTGCGCGGAACTCTCAGGGCGGGCATACCGGGCGTAACGCCCATGCGCCCGGGCGAACCCAACCCATAACGCGGTTGCCGTGAACGGTTGCTCAGTATGGCGCGAGCCTATGCACTGCCCCAAGCGCGCACCATGCTCTAATTCGCCCCTGTGTGTTTTTTTGTCGGGGGTTTCCCGTGGATCAAACGCAGCGATTCCGGCTGGTCACGCGCAGCGATTTCGATGGCCTGGTCTGCGCCGTACTCCTGAAAGAACTCGATCTCCTGGATGAAATCAAATTCGTCCATCCCAAGGACATGCAGGACGGCGTGATCCATATCACCGAGCGCGACATCACCACCAACCTGCCTTACGTCCCCGGCGCGCATCTCGTATTTGACCATCACCTCTCCGAGACCCTCCGCAATCCCGGCGAGGCGCGCGACAATTACATCATCGACCCGCAAGCCCCTTCCGCCGCCCGTGTGGTCTACAACTACTACGGTGGCAAAGCCACTTTCCCCAACATCTCCGACGAGATGATGGAAGCGGTCGACAAGGCGGATAGCGCCCAATTTACCCGTGAAGAGATACTCGACCCGAAAGCTTGGGTATTGCTCAATTACCTGATGGATTCCCGCACCGGCCTCGGTCGCTTCCGTGAGTTCCGCATCAGCAATTACATCCTGATGATGCAGTTGATCGGTTACTGCAAACAGCATACCGTTGATGAGATTCTGGAGCTTCCCGACATCAAGGAGCGCAAGGACCTTTATTTCCAGCACATCGAAAAGGCCAGCGAACAGATCAGGCGATGCTCCACCGTGCATGGAAACCTGGTGGTGCTCGACCTGCGCAACGAAGAAATCATCTACGCGACCAACCGCTTCATGATTTATGCGCTATTCCCGGAATGCAACATTTCCATCCATGTCATGTGGGGGCTGAAAAAACAGAACACCGTCTTCGCGACCGGAAAATCCATCCTGGACCGCTCCAGCAGAACCAATATCGGCGAATTGATGCTTGGTTACGGCGGTGGCGGGCATGAGGCGGCGGGAACCTGCCAGATCGACAACGAAAAGGCGGATGAGGTGCTCAAGGCACTGGTCTCGCGGATCAACGCTGATGGCTGAGGCAGGGCATTTATCGTTATCTGCGGTTTGCGCCCCGCTCCCGCGCAGGCGCAAGGTATCCGCCATCTCCCCATCTGTGCCATATTGGACTACCCTTCACTTTTCTTGCCTGTCCTTCGTTGACGGGCAGGTGCGTCCTGATTAGAATGCGCCCCTCTCTTCCTCGATAGCTCAGTCGGTAGAGCGACGGACTGTTAATCCGCAGGTCCCAGGTTCGAGCCCTGGTCGAGGAGCCAGAAATAAAGAGCTTAGCGGTTCGCCGCTAGGCTCTTTCCTTTCAGCGTGACAGAAACGTGACACGCTATTCAACGCCGCAACCGCTGCCAGGACGTTCTCCGGGGCGAGATGCGCGTAACGCTCCGTCATCGTGACCGAAGAATGCCCGAGCAGGTCATGCACAGCGGGCAACGGCTGCTCCGCATGAGCAGTCATGAGGCGTAGGTGTGCCGCATATTGTGGATTCTGAAATCTTCGATACCCGCATTACAAAGCGCCCTTACCCAGACTTTCAGTTCTTTTGCTTTCTTGAAAACGGGTCTCACTTGACTCCGCCATTTATGGCGGAGTCAAGTGAGACAAAGCGTAACTGGGAGCCGAAGGCTCCCCAAGACCGTATCGAGGAATCCCCTGCCTTTCAGGCAGGGGTGACTCAAAATGGGAATGCCCAATTCCAATTTTTTTGAAGTATATCGCCGCAAGACCGTAGAAAATTCCCGCATAACCGGAGATGATTTTTTTGATGATAGGCGATGATGCGGAAAAGTAGACACATTGCGAAGATAAGCGTAAGAAACGCAAACCCGGTCATGGCATTTCTTTGTTTTATTCGTCAAATGCCCATTTCCACATTATGGTTTACAACGAAAATGACTGAAATATAATGAAGCAATAGCTTGCCCGGAAAGCAAGCAGATAAACATCGTCCTTCAGAGCAAAAGAAGGGAAATGGCGTCACCCTGCGGCATCCCGTTTTGGAGGTTGTTTATGGCAAAAACCCGTTTTGATCTGTCGCATCCCCCCTTCGATTTGCTGACGTCGTCAGAAGCTTCTGCGCTGTCGGCATCCGCCGATGTTTTGTTTTTTTGCGACGATCAGGAAATACTCCAGGCGGGCGGTTCGGTCGATTCTCTTTACTTGGTACTGAAGGGGCTTGTGCGCGAGATGGCAGCCGAAGAAATTGTCGGCGTCTATGGCGAACATGAAACCTTCGATTGCCGCGCGCTGGCAACGGGAAAAACCATCCACAGGTTCGAGACTCACGAAGAAGCTTTGTTGTGCGTTTTTCCGAGACAGGAGGTTCTCGCGTTGACCGAAAAAAATCCGGCGTTCGGCGCGTATTTTTTTGCGACGGTCTCCGACAAATTCGGGCAGTTGGCGCAAAAGCGGGATCGCAGGGAATGGCAAAATCTTTTCACGGCGAAAATCACCGATGCCGGTTTTCGCTCGTCGGTGTTCATTGATGCGACTCGAACTGTCGCCGACGCGGCGCGGCTCATGAAGGAGAAACACTGCCGCTCCATCTTTGTCCGCGATGAGGAAAGGATAGGAATTTTTACTACCGGGGATTTTCGTGACATCGTGGCGAACGATGTTTCCAATCAGGCGTTATTGAAAGGGCATGCGCAGTTTTCGCTGTTGAGCTGCGATAAGAATGACTACCTTTTCAACGCCCTTCTTTTGATGACCCAGCGCAATATCACTCGCGTCGTCGTCACGGAAAACGGGACTCCTGTCGGTGTGCTGTCGCAGGCCGGTCTCCTTTCCTTTTTCTCCAACCATTCGCTTTCGATTGCGCGGCAACTGGAAAGGGCGGCGACCACTGGCGATCTTGTTCAAGTGACGCAGGAAATTGAATCGTTGGCTGCGACCATGACGATACAGGGCATAAAAATGCCGCAATTGGGGCGTCTGATTCAAGCGTTGAACACCCAACTGATGGCTCGCCTTTGGCAGATGGTGGCTCCTCCCGATGTTTTTGCAAACAGCGCGTTGCTGGCTTTGGGGTCTGAAGGACGCGGCGAGCAGATTCTGAAAACGGATCAGGACAACGCATTGATTCTTGCGGAAGGCTTGGATGAAAATGAAGTTGCGCAGGCTGCCGACAACTTCACGGAGCAGATGCTTCGACTGGGATACCCGCTTTGTTCGGGCGGGATCATGGTGAGCCGGAAAGATTGGCGACACACGACTCAGGGTTGGATCCGAACGCTTCATCATTGGGCAGCGCAATCGCAAGGCGATGCGCTGATGAATCTGGCCATTTTCCTCGATGCCGAAACGATCTCGGGACCGCCTTCGTGGCTGGCGATGTGCCGTGACGCTTTACGCGCGGGATTGCGCGACGACGATACTTGGCTTTCGCGCGTGGCGCTCCCTATCGAGCAATTCCAAAATCATAAAATGGAAGGCGGCTTTTGGTGGCAAATGCTCAACCGCGACAGCAATGCAAAGTTGGACATTAAAAAAGCTGCCATCTTTCCGATTGTGCATGGTGTTCGTGTACTGGCCTTGGACGCAGATGTCAGGGTCACCAACACCTTTGACCGGCTTGAAGCATTGGCGTCAAAAAATGTTTTGGAGAAAACGCTGGCAAATGATCTCGCGGAATCCTTATCGTTTCTGATGCGATTGCGGCTGGAAGCCGGCTTGGAAGCGTTACGCGAGAAAAAGACTGTCAGCAACGAGATCGATACGGCACCGCTATCAACCTTGGACAAGGATCTGCTGAAAGACTCGCTGCTGGTGGTAAAACGGTTCAAGCAGATGATCAACCAGCGTTATCGCCTCGACAGGTTTTGATATGCGCAGAAACTTGTGGCAACAGTGGCGGCATCTCTGGCGAATGCGCCGCCTGAAAGAATCTTATCAATCCTTGTTGAGCGAAGATGACGGTGTTCTGGTCAGCATTGATTGCGAAACCTCCTCCCTCAAGGTAAAAGAAGCTGAAATTTTGTCGATTGCAGCCGTTCGTATTGATGGGAATCGTCTTTGCGCCAGAGATGCGTTTTACACCTTGATCAAGCCGCAGCGGGCGCTCGACAGCCAGAATGTCAGTGTACACGGGTTGCGCCCGCGCGATTTCGGTTCCGGCTTGCCGCTTCAGGACGCGCTGGAAAAATTTCTTCAGTTCATCGGAGGAAGAACGTTACTGGGTTATTACCTTCAGTACGATCTCGCGGTGCTGAACAAATATCTCAGGCCGATGTTGGGAACAGCTTTGCCCAACCATGAAATCGAGGTTTCCGGACGCTATTATGATTGGCGGATTGCCGATTATCCGGGAGCCTACATCGACCTGCGATGGGAGACGCTCATCAAGAACCTTAACATTCCGCTGCTTCCAAGACACGACGCGATGAACGACGCGATTACGGTCGCCATGATGTATATGGCATTGCAGTCGCGCGGCTATGGTGTGTTGTCGACGCCAACACTTTCCGTACGATAGCGGATGCCATGCTGATTTGTTGGCGCTGACGGGAAAAGCGCGCCCATGAGAGGGAAATCAGGGAGACCCCCCCTTTTTTTCCTGCTCAAAAGACCATCATGAATTGGCCTGAGTTTATTGTTTGAACAATGCCAAAAACATTTACACCATAAACTCTCGGTTTATTCAGGGAATCCTGAAATAGCGATGTTATAAACCACTCTTAAAATATGGTTAATATGTTTTTGTAAATACAAAACTTTCAGTGCAGGTTATCCATTAAATGCAACTTGCAATACCTCATTCTTTTTGTGGTTTTTTTAGTTGAATTTTTGTTTCTTTCCCTTAAAAAAACTGCTAGCCTGAAAAGTTATCCGTTGAATACAGCTTGAAATACCTCATTTATTTTGTGGTCTTTTTTAGCTGATTTTTTTGTTTCTTCTCCTAAAAAAACTGTTAATCTATTTTCGGGTTAACCCATCAATGATAAGGAGGGAACTGATGGCATCAGAATTAACTCAACGGATTCAGCAGAATCCACAATATCAGCGTTTGATAAAAACGCGTAGCGCTTTGGGTTGGTGGCTGACGGTCCTGGTGTGCCTGGCTTACTACGGGTTTATCCTGGTTGTCGCTTTCGATAAATCCTTGTTTGCAACACCGATTGCAGAGGGGTGGATTACGACTTGGGGAATCCCTGCGGGATTCGGCGTCATCCTGCTGACGATTGTTGTAACCGCGATTTACGTTCGCAAGGCCAATCGTGGTTTTGACCGCATGGTGGAGGAAATTCTTGAGAAAGAGGTGCAGTCATGAGAGCAACGCAGCAAAGAGTTTCACGACAAGCGAAAGCCTTTACGGCAATCCGATCAAGTGCAGTCGCTTTGTCTGCTGCGGTTCTGCCCGGACTGAGTTGGGCTGCAGGAACCATTGGTGAAACACAAAAACAGCCGACCAACTGGACGGCCATCGGCATGTTCGTTTTGTTCGTTGGGATGACGCTGTGGATTACCAAATGGGCTGCATCACGCACCCGTTCGGCAGCGGATTTCTATACAGCAGGTGGCGGCATCACCGGCTTCCAGAACGGATTGGCCATCGGTGGCGACTACATGTCGGCCGCGTCCTTCCTGGGGATTTCCGCGATGGTCATGGCGTCCGGCTTCGATGGTTTGATCTACGCCATCGGCTTTCAGGTAGGCTGGCCGATCATTACCTTCCTGATCGCGGAACGCTTGCGCAACCTGGGACGGTTTACCTTTGCCGATGTGCTGGCCCACCGCTTCAATCAGACTCCTGTTCGGGTCTTCGCGGCTGCCGGAACGTTGGTGGTAGTGTTGTTCTATCTGATTGCGCAAATGGTGGGGGCGGGACAGCTCATCAAACTGCTCTTCGGTCTGGACTACATCTACGCGGTCATCATCGTTGGCGTGCTGATGATGGTTTACGTGATCTTTGGAGGAATGACCGCAACGACCTGGGTGCAAATCGTCAAGGCGTGCATGCTGCTAGGCGGTGCCTCCTTCATGGCGTTCATGGTGATGTGGCATTACGGTTTCAATCCCGAGAAACTTTTTGCGGCTGCAATTGACGTCAAAAAGAGCACCTCGACCATGGGGCCGGGTGGATTCGTCACCAACCCGATTTCCGGGATTTCCCTCGGGATAGCGCTGATGTTCGGTACGGCTGGCCTACCGCACATTTTGATGCGCTTCTTCACCGTGCCTAATGCCAAAGAGGCAAGAAAGAGCGTGATGTGGGCAACGACCTGGATCGGCTATTTCTACTTGTTGACGTTCATCATCGGCTTCGGCGCCATCGTTTTCGTCAGCGCCAATCCCGACTTCCTCGATGCGGACGGCGCGTTGCGCGGCGGCGCCAACATGGCGGCAGTTCATCTGGCCAACGCGGTCGGCGGCAATGCCTTCCTCGGCTTCATGTCGGCGGTTGCTTTTGCGACGATTCTTGCCGTGGTGGCGGGGCTGACGCTTTCCGGCGCCTCGGCGGTGTCCCACGATCTGTACGCCTCTGCGATCAAGAAAGGCAAAGCCACGTCACAGGACGAATTGCGGATTTCCAAGATAACTACCATTTGTCTTGCCGTCATCGCAATCTTTCTTGGCATCGTGTTTGAAAAACAGAACGTCGCCTTCATGGTGGGGCTGGCTTTCGCCATCGCGGCCTCGGCTAACTTCCCGGCCTTGTTCCTTTCGATCATCTGGAAGGGATGCACGACCAGAGGCGCAGTCACCGGCGGCTTCGTCGGCCTGATCTCGGCGCTGGTGATGACGGTGCTGTCCCCGGCCGTCTGGGAAGCCACCCTGGGCTACCCCAAAGGCAGTGCGCCGTTCCCCTACGCTTCGCCGGCCATCTTCTCGATGCCTCTGGCGTTCTTGAGCATCTGGATTATTTCGCTGCTTGATCGCAGCGCCCAGGCGCAGAAAGAGCAGGAAGCGTTTGACGATCAGAAAGTCCGTTCGGAAACCGGGCTGGGCGCTTTCAAAGCGGCGTCACATTGAACCAGGCATGCCCGCCTGTCGGCGCAAGCCGGCACGGGCCTGTCTCAGGCTTAAGCTGTTGTATCAAATAAAAGTCGCCCCTCGGGGCGACTTTTATTTTGTTCGGTGTACTCGGCATGGGCGCACACCTGCGGGTGCAAGTCCCGCTGTGCGCTGGTCACAGCAAATAAAGTGAAGCACAACAACATGAGGGCAGACCCGTGCCGAAAACTCTCGGCTTGTTCATGGAATCCCTCACGGCATGAATGCGACGGGCTTCATTCTTCCGGCTTGCTGACGAAACCGATTTTTTCCAGCCCCGCGCGGGATGCCAACGCCATTGTGCGTGCCACGAATTCGTAAGGCGTGGCCGCGTCGACCTGGAGATGAAGTTCCGGGGGCGGCGCGCGTTTGCCCGCTTCCCGCATCAGGGGTTCCAGCCTGGCCTCTTCGATGGGGTCGCCGTTCCAGAAAAATTGCCCATCGGCCTTGATGCCAAGCTGGATAGTCTCCGGCTTCATATCTACCACAGCGCTGTTGGCCATGGGCAGGTCGATCTTGACGGCATGGGTCAGAAGCGGCGCGGCGATGATGAAGATGACGAGCAACACCAGCATCACGTCGATGAGCGGGATCATATTGATTTCCGCTCGTAGCGCGTCGTGCCCGATCCGGGGATGAAAAGCCATGTTTCAGTGCGCTCCTTCCGCTTTCGCTTTGCTTGCATCTGCCCGCGCCGCCACAGTGGGAAGCTCGACGACCTGCGGCTCGTCCGGGGATGTGCCGCCTACGGACAATCCCAAGCCCAACAGGCCGAATACCGTATGCGCGAAACGTTCCAGTTCCCCAGTCAAATTGCGGTTCAGGCGCGTAAAAGCGTTGTAGGCCAGCAAGGCGGGAATGGAGACGAACAGGCCGTAGGCGGTCATGATGAGCGCCTCGCCAACCGGGCCCGCCACTTTATCGAGGCTTACCTGCGCCGAGAGCGCAATGCCCTGCAAGGCATGGAAAATGCCCCAAACCGTACCAAACAGCCCCACGAACGGAGCCGTTGAGGCAATGGAGGCCAACGGCGTCATGCCGCTTTCCAGGCGGCGCGCTTCCCCGGCGACGCCGTGCGCCAGTGCGGCGCTGACGTAATCGTCGGGCGAAGCAATCTCGAAACCCGCTCCATCCGTTTTCCGGGCACTGTCCCTTCCCGCTTCCCGCAGGGATTGGCAAGCCTGGAGCCCTTCACCCAAAAGCCGGGCGTAAGGGTTGTTCCCGCCCGTGGCAATCCGTAGGCGCTCCGCGTCAACGGGCTGGCGTACCCGCCGCCGGAAACCCGCGATGAACGCACGGCTTCGCGCGCGAATCGCTGCGTAACGCCACAGCCTGGACGCGATCAGATACCACGACAGGAGCGACATCGCCGTCAAGATCGCCAAAACGCAAAGGCCGACGGTATCCGTCTGCGACAGGAAATGAGCCAGGCTCACGAAAGATTCAGACATATTGCTTACCATGACCATCAATCTTGTAATTCAAACCGAAGCGGCACGACCACCCAACCTGCAACAGGCGTCCCGCCACGCCGCGCCGGTCGGAACCGCCAGCGCCGCACGGCGTCGAGCGCCGACTGATCCAACAGATCAAAGCCGCTGCTCGTGTGCAGCGTCACCTCGTCCGCGCGCCCTTCCTCGGTGACATGGACGCGCAGCTTCACCAAACCCTGTTCGCGCAGGCGGCGCGACCGGGACGGGTATTCCGGCTTCGGATTGGAAAGATAACTCACGTTGAAGTCGGGGCCGACATAATCCCTGTCCCGACTTCCTCCCCCGCCCCTGTTTTCCCCCTCTCCATCAATCGTCCCGTCTGCTGCCATTGCTGCCACAGCGGCGGAAATGTCGATGCGCGGGCTCGGTATTGGATCATTCAAATTACCCGAATTATTCGGAACGGCTGGAGCGGTATCCACGACTGTCGGAGCAGGCGCGGATTGTACCGCCGCCACCTGTGCTTGCGATGATGCCAGAACCTCTGGGGGTGTCCGATGTTCCGGCTCCTGCACGGAGCGCCTCGGAGGCACAGCCGGATGCGCGGCGGGAAGCGGCTCTATAGGCTGTACGTCAGGCGATGGCGAAGGAGCGGAGGGTGCATCCTCGATCCAGCTTGCCCGCAAGATTATTGGCTCTTCACTGTGCCGCATGGGTTCGGACAGGCGTGAGAATGTCGCCGCGCCGACGGCATGCAGGCATACAACCAAGGCCAGCAGGAACCCGCGCGCGGCAAGCGGCACGGAATCGTTTACCAGGTCATTCACGGCACGGATGGGAAAACAGGCATCGATAGCAAGGTTCAAGTTTAATGCAAATCCGGTAACACCGTGCGCCGGAGGCACTTTCCCCCACGGGGTGAAACGCCCTGAGCGGCTGGACAAGCACGCAAATCCGCTCCGTTCACAAAACCCGTTGCTCGTGCTAGGCTAAAAGTCTCAGTCGATCAATCTTAGACATGGGATTCCGGCATGTAACGGTTCGGTCGGTGAGGGTCTCGTTCCGAAAGCATAATGGAGGACTCAACATGTCTCAAGTTCAAGAAACCAAAATCGTCTCGGCAGATGCAACCGCATTGGGTGTATTTGGCCTGTCTCTCATTACATTTGTTGCCTCGTCCAGCAAACTGGGCTGGACGTCACACGATACCACTTTGGTGATGCCTTGGGCGCTTTGTCTCGGTTCCTTTGCCCAACTATGGGCAGCAGCCATTGACTATAAGCGCAATAGTTATTTCGGCGCAATTGTGTTGGGTGCTTTTGGCCTCTTCTGGATGGCGGTCGCGTTTATTTGGGCCATTACAAATGGCTTTTTTGGAATCGATCCGGGAAAAGTCGATGTCAGTCAATTCGGATATGCATGCTTTGGCTATATGATCTTTTCCGTTTTCATTACGGTGGCAGCTTTCGAGGCAAACAAGGTATTTGGCGTGATTCTGGCGCTGATTGTCGTGCTTCTCGGTTCGCTCGGATTGCAATTGCTTGGGATCAATAAAGAATTCTTCGGACCTATCGCAGGATGGTCGGAATTTCTGATTTCCATATTGGGCTTCTACGCCTCCGGCGCAATCTTTCTGAATACCTTCTTTAACCGTCAAATTCTGCCTCTTGGCAAGCCAATGGGCTGGGTGAAGAAAGCCTGAGGCTCTTCAAAACAACGAGAAAAGCCAAGCCTGGATTCGGGCTTGGTTTTTTTTGCCTGTACGCGCAACAGGGCTTTCCCGGCAGGGTTCAGTCCATCTCGAAATCGAAACTTACCACCGGGAGTTCCGTGTCAGGGTTCTCAATCTCCAGGCTCAGTCCGGGCAAATTGGAACGCACGAGATAGCCTGGTTGATGCGTAAGCGAATTAGTGGATGGAGGGGGAGGGGAGTTGCAACCTGACTCTTCAACATCTGGATCGGTTGGGGTATGAAGCATTTTTATTTTCTCCAAAATGTGGTTGGATTGTTCTTTCTCTGGGCATCCGCCATGAGATTTGTTGTTGCATTTGCTTCTGCACGATGACGCTCATACAGGTCGATATAGCAATTTTTTTAATGTTGAAAAATGGAATTGTTTCACGTACTCATATCAGCAATTTTAATTACTGCATTAATAATAAACACAATTTTCATCGTCATCGAATACCTCTATAGTATATGAAACAATATATTCTAAAAGTTGAAAGTACAGGCGAATGTGAAATAGTAAGCAAGCCCTAACGCTGAAAATGTCACGATTTTGTTTATTTATGATGAAAGCTGTCTCTGACCAAAATAAAAGGGGTTGCGGCATAAATATCAACCGCAACCCCTGGCTTCGCCTTCATGAACCCAGGCCGACGCTCAAGGGTCGGCCTGGGTTTGAACGTCATGCTGCGCTGGAAAACGTATCTATCCTGTCGAAGCACATGTAGCGGTAAATATCCGCCGCTTCCTTGTTGACTACGGCGACCTGTTCCAGATATTCCTCAGAGGTCGGAATCCGGCCCAGGAGCGCGCAGACGGCGGCGAGTTCGGCGGAGCCGAGGTAGACGCGCGTATCCAGCCCAAGGCGGTTGGGGAAATTGCGGGTGGAAGTCGACATTGCGGTGCTGCCCTTCCTGATCTGCGCCTGGTTGCCCATGCACAGGCTGCATCCGGGCATTTCCATCCGCGCTCCGGTACGGCCCAGTACGCCGTAGTAGCCTTCTTCATTGAGAATCATGGCGTCCATCCGGGTGGGCGGGGCGATCCAAAGCCGCGCGGGCAGGTCGGTCTTGCCGTCGAGCACCTTGCCGGCGGCGCGGAAATGACCGATGTTGGTCATGCAGGAACCGATGAACACTTCGTCGATCTTGTCGCCCGCAACTTCGGAGAGCAGTTTGACGTCGTCAGGATCGTTGGGGCAGGCCACGATGGGCTCTGTAATGTCGGCAAGGTCGATTTCGATGACTGCGGCGTATTCGGCATCGTCATCGGGCTGGATCAGTTCTCCCTTGGCAACCCAGTCTTCCATTGCGCAGATACGGCGCTCCAGCGCGCGTGCGTCCTGGTAGCCGTTGGCAATCATCCACTTCATCAGCGCGATGTTCGAGTTCATGTACTCGACGACTGGCGCCTTGTTGAGCCGCACCGTGCAACCGGCGGCGGAACGCTCGGCAGAGGCGTCGGTCAATTCAAACGCCTGTTCGACCTTGAGGTCGGGCAAGCCTTCGATTTCGAGAATGCGCCCGGAGAAGACGTTTTTCTTGCCTTCCTTCTTGACCGTCAGCAAGCCCTGCCCAATTGCGTAGAGCGGAATGGCATTGACGAGGTCGCGCAGGGTGATGCCGGGACGCATCTGGCCTTTGAACCTGACCAGCACGGATTCGGGCATGTCGAGCGGCATTACGCCGGTGGCGGCGGCAAAGGCAACGAGGCCGGAACCCGCCGGGAACGAGATACCGATAGGGAAGCGCGTGTGTGAGTCGCCGCCAGTTCCGACGGTATCCGGCAACAACAGACGGTTGAGCCAGGAGTGGATCACGCCGTCGCCGGGGCGCAGCGCCACGCCACCACGCGCGCTGATGAAGTCAGGCAGGTTGCGGTGCGTCTTGATGTCGACGGGCTTCGGGTACGCGCAGGTATGGCAGAAGGACTGCATCACCATGTCGGCGGAGAAGCCGAGGCAGGCGAGGTCTTTCAACTCATCGCGCGTCATCGGGCCGGTCGTGTCCTGCGAGCCGACAGTGGTCATCTTCGGTTCGCAGTAGGCTCCCGGACGGATACCCTTGCCTTCCGGCAGGCCACAGGCGCGGCCAACGATCTTCTGTGCGAGAGAAAAACCCTTGCCGCTCTCTGCAGGCGCTTGCGGCAGACGGAAAAGTGTGGAGGGCGTCAAGCCCAGCGTTTCGCGCGCGCGCGCGGTCAGCGCGCGCCCGATGATGAGGGGGATACGTCCCCCGGCGCGTACTTCATCGAGAATCACAGGAGTCTTGAGCTTGGCCGTGGCAATGGTTTCGCCATTTTTCTTCGCCGTCACTTTGGCGTTCGCGTGGTCGACGGCAAGCTCGATTTCGTCGCCCATCCCCATCTTGCTGACGTCGATTTCAATCGGCAACGCACCGGCGTCTTCCATCGTATTGAAGAAGATCGGGGCAATCTTGTTGCCCAGGCACACCCCGCCAAAACGCTTGTTGGGCACGAAAGGAATGTCTTCGCCGGTAAACCAGAGCACGGAATTCGTCGCCGATTTACGCGAAGAGCCGGTTCCTACCACGTCGCCCACGTAGGCGACGAGATTCCCTCTGGCGCGCAGTTCTTCGAGAAATTTCACGGGGCCGCGCTCGCCGGGTTTTTCAGGCTCGATCCCCGGGCGCGCATTCTTGAGCATGGCGAGCGCGTGGAGCGGAATATCGGGCCGCGACCAGGCGTCCGGCGCGGGGGAAAGGTCGTCGGTATTGGTTTCGCCCGTTACCTTGAACACAGTGAGTTTTTGCGTCGCGGGCACTTCAGGGCGCGAGGTGAACCATTCACCGGCCGCCCAGGATTGCAGCACTGCCTTCGCGTTCGCGTTGCCGCTGTTGGCGAGTTCAACGACATCATTGAAATAGTCGAAAACCAGCAAGGTCTTCTTCAGCGCCTCGGCGGCGGTGACCCCCACCTCGGCGTCGGCCAGCAACTCGATCAAGGGCTTGACATTGAAACCGCCCAACATGGTTCCGAGCAATTCCGTGGCCTGTCCCTTGGACACCAACGCGCAGGTTTCACTGCCGCGCGCGAGGCAGGCGAGAAACTCGGCTTTCACCTTGGCGGCATCATCCACTCCGGCAGGTACCCGGTGCGTGAGCAGCTCAACCAGGAAATTTTCCTCACCGGCAGGAGGGTTCTGAAGCAGCGCGATGAGATCGACAGTTTGCTGCTTCGATAACGGCAGCGGCGGAATGCCAAGCGCGGCACGCTCGGCAACATGGGCACGGTAAGTTTCGAGCACGGTAGTTTCCTTTTGTAAGTGTTGGGTTGGAACTGTTGTCTTTGTATCCAGGCGGACGAATTTCCTATATTATGTCTTTTATAAGACATAAAACAAGAAGAAAATTTATATAATTTTAACCTGTCATGAAGCGCATGTAACGATCTCCCGAAAATCCGGTGCTGCCAGTTTGAAAACTCAGACCCTGCCGCGCAGCATAGGGATTTGCTCGCTCGCGCCGTATGCGTTAGCCTCATGCCTTTCGTCTTTCATCCCATCCCTGTTGCGCTGCCCGCTACGACATGAGCAAACCCCTCCCCAAGACACCAGAAGAAATAAAGGAAATGCGCGTCGTCTGCCGTCTGGCGGCAGAAGTGCTCGACTATATCGAACCCTTCGTTCAGCCCGGTACTACGACCGCCGAACTGGATCGTTTGTGCCGCGAATACATGGAACGGGTGCAGCATACGGTCTCCGCCACGCTTAACTACGCACCGCCGGGCTATTCTCCATACCCCGCCTCGATCTGCACTTCGCTCAATCATCAGGTCTGCCACGGCATCCCAAGGGAAAAACCGCTGAAGAAAGGCGACATCCTCAATGTTGACGTCACCGTCATTTCTCAAACGGGTTTTTATGGCGACACCAGCCGAATGTTCATCATCGGCGACGCTTCCATCCTCGCCAAACGCCTGTGCCAGGTGACTTACGAGAGCATGTGGCTCGGCATCGCCGCCGTAAGGCCCGGCGCGCGCTTGGGCGACGTCGGCCACGCCATCCAGCGGCATGCCGAAGGCAACGGTTTCTCGGTGGTACGCGAATTCTGCGGGCATGGCATCGGGCGAAAATTCCACGAAGCGCCGCAAGTGCTGCATTACGGCCAGCCGGGTACGGGCGTCGAGTTTCAGCCGGGGCTGATCTTCACTATCGAGCCGATGATCAATGCCGGCAAGGCCGCCATTTCGGAATTGTCCGACGGCTGGACAATCGTCACCCGCGACCGCAGCCTGTCGGCGCAATGGGAGCATACGGTGCTCGTCACCGAAGACGGCGTGGAAGTCCTGTCACTGTCCGCCGCTTGCCCGCTGCCGCCAAAACTGGTGACAGGAACGCTTGCCACGGCTACCGCCAGCGCGATTGCCGCGTTGCCCGCTGCGCCCCGGTTATGAGTTGGACCATTGAAAGCCTTGACGACCGATAGCCCGATTCCCGGATTGGAGCGGGCGATTGCCTCCGGGCGCAAACGCATCGAGGCCGGACGCGCCGCGCTACGCGCTGCCTACGAGGCCAAGCCCCTGACTACGCGCTTGTTGCACGGACACGCGACCCTGGTCGATGTGGTCATCACCAAACTCTGGAAAGCCTGCCGCATGCCCACGAATGTGGCGCTGGTGGCGGTAGGCGGCTACGGGCGCGGCGAATTGTTTCCTTACTCCGACGTCGATCTGCTGATCCTCCTGCCCGAATCATCCAATGACAAGCTGGAATCCAGGCTGTCAGTGCTGGTCGGCGCACTATGGGACGTGGGGCTCGCCATCGGTCACAGCGTGCGCACCATCGACGAATGCCTGGAAGCGGCAAAGGCCGACATCACAGTACAGACCAACCTGCTCGAACCCCGCCTGCTCACGGGTGACGAGGCGCTGTTCCAGCAATTCCAGACGCGCTACCGGGCGCAAATCGACGTAAACGAATTCTTCCGCGCCAAACTGTTCGAGCGCGGCCAACGCTACGCGCGCTACAACGATACCCCTTACGCGCTGGAACCCAACTGCAAGGAAAGCCCCGGCGGCTTGCGCGACCTGCAATTGCTCGGCTGGATTGCCCGCGCCGCCGGGTTGGGCCGCAACTGGCGCGAACTGGCCCACCAACGCATGATTACCGGCAGCGAAGCCAGCACCCTGCGTAGTGCGGAACGCTTCCTGCGACATGTGCGCATCCGCTTGCACTACCTGGCGGGACGTGCCGAAGACCGCCTGCTGTTCGACTACCAGGAACGCCTTGCCGACGTGATGGGCTTCAAGGCCACTGCCGAATGGCGCGCTTCGGAAATCATGATGCAGCGCTACTACCTGACGGCCAAGAGGCTGACCCAGATCAACGGCGTCCTGCTCCAGAACTATGGCGATGAAATCCTATTGAGGAGTGAATTCCCGGCCATTGTCATCAACAAGCGTTTTCAGGCAGTGCGCGAAATGCTCGACATCCGGGACGAAACGGTTTTCGAGCGCCATCCCGAAGCCCTGCTCGAATGCTTCCTGCTGCTGCAACAACGCTCCGAACTCAAGGGCATGACCGCGCGTACCTTGCGCGCGCTCTGGATCAACCGTACCCGCGTCAATGCCGCGTTCCGCGCCGACCCCGGCAACCGCGCAAACTTTCTCAAAATCTTCCGGCAAAAGCGCGGAGTCCTGCTTGCGCTCCACTTGATGAACCAATGCGGCATTCTGTCGCGCTACCTGCCGCCCTGGCGAAAGATTCTGTGCCAGATGCAGCACGACCTGTTCCACGCCTACACCGTAGATCAGCACACGCTCCTGGTACTGCGCAACATGCGCCGTTTCACGATGGGCAAGCACGCCCACGAACACCCGGTCATGACCGGCCTGATGCTTGGGTTCGAGCGTCATTGGTTGCTCTACATCGCCGTGCTCTTCCACGACATCGCCAAGGGGCGCGGCGGCGACCACTCCATCCTTGGCATGGAGGAAGCGCGCGAATTCTGTGAGAGCCACGGCTTGGAGGCTGAAGACTCCGAACTCATCGTCTGGCTGGTGCGCCACCACCTCATGATGTCGCACACCGCGCAAAAAGAAGACACTTCCGACCCGCAAACCCTCCAAAAATTTGCTGCCGCCGTCGGAGATGAACGGAGGCTCACGGCGCTCTATCTCCTCACCCACGCCGACATACGCGGAACCGGCCCCAAGGTCTGGAACGGCTGGAAAAACCGATTGCTCCAGGACCTCTTCTTCGCCACGCAGCGCCTGCTGCGCGGAGCCACGCCGCAACAGGCGCTGCTTCAGGACAAACGGGTCGACGAAGCCCGTCGGCTCCTGCGCGCGAGCGGCCTGCGCACGGGCGCAGAAGATGCCCTGTGGTCACAACTCGACACCGTTTACTTCATGCGTTACTCGGCTGACGAAATCGCCTGGCACGCGCAAATGCTGCACTCCCAGGTCGAATCCAGCGAGCCGGTGGTCAGGGCGCGGAACCTGGACGACAACGTTCAGGTCATGGTGTATGTGCCGGATCAGGAAAAGCTGTTCATGCGGCTGACCGGGTTTTTTTGCCGCATGGGGCTCTCCATTCTGGACGCCAGGGTGTATACCACCCGCCACGGCCATGCGCTCGACAGCTTCACCCTGCAAAACCTCGACGATGGCAGCGACGAGCACTACCGCGACATCCTCTCCCTGATCGAATACGAACTGACGCCAGCCCTGCAAAACCCGGAACAAATCGCGCGCCCGTCCACAGTTCGCCTCTCAAGCCAGGTTCGGCACTTCCCGGTCACTCCTCACGTCAGCCTGAGCGCCGACGAAGCGGGCCGCTACCACATCCTGTCGATCACCGCCACGGATCGTCCCGGCCTGCTGTTCGACATTGCCGAAGTGCTGGCCGCGCACGGCATCAGCATCGAAACCGCCAAGATCGCCACGCTCGGCGAGCGCGTGGAAGACAACTTTCTTCTCAGCGGCGGCGGCCTGACGCAGGAATCGCGCGCCATCAGGGTCGAGCGGGCATTGCTGGAACGGCTTCAACTCTGAGGCGCGTGGCGCAAATTTTATTTCGAGTGTTGAGCGGCATGCTGCTGAGACCCTTACCAATTCACCCTGATGCCAATCTTTCCGTTGTAGCCGTGACCCTTGCCGTCGAACCGTTCGTTGTAGGAGGCATTGGCGAACAGCGTCGTTTTGCGGTCGAGTTGCCCGCTCACCCCGACATTGATCTCGCCCCAGCTACCGTTCAGGTTGGACTGGAAGGGCACGGGGCCGTCAGCGGAGGAGAACTTCGTGACCGTTTTGCCCCGGAACTCGTGCCAGATGTTCGGACGTACCCACATCGTCATCTGTCGTCCGGTATCCCGCATCCAGGTGCGGCCTAAACGCGCGCCGATCCGCCCCGCAAGCGAGTCCACGTCGTTGAACGTGATCCGCGCCCCGATGTCTTTCGCATCGTTGATGTCAATGTTCTGGTAGATCAGTTGCGCTTGCGGCTCGATGAACCAGCCTTTGTCGAAGCGAAACGGCTTGCCGCCTTCAACCGATACGGCAAGGCCGGTGCCGTAGACGTTCAAACGCGGAATCTCGTGCGCCAGGCTGGAACTAGTGGCGTCGTAATAGCTTCCCTGTAGCACTGTGTCGGTGTACCAACCGCTCTCTCCGAAATGAGTCCAGTATCCGCCCAAGGTGTAGGCGTCGAACTTGTTGGAGCCGCGCGCGCCGTCGAAATGGGTGACGGTTCCGTCGGCGTAACCATAGGCGAAGTAGACGCCGAGATGATTGCGGCTGCCGTCAGGGCGCTCGGAACGGTACAGGTCATGCCCCACTTGCAGGCCGACGAAGTCGTAATCGTATTTCGGGCCGTCCCCGTAGATGCCGCGCTTATCGCCGTTCTGCTTGCCGTAGATGCCGAAGACGCGGCCCCAGGCGCCGGTGTCCGGTGTTTTTTCGTGCAGGTCGCTACGGCTACGGATGTCCTCTTCTTCGCCAACCCGCTCATGCAGCGTGCCGATGAGGTTTTGACCATAGAGCAGCGTCATGGGGGGCAGGGCTGTGTAGTTCGAGGTCTCTTCCCGGTAGTGCGGAATTTCAGGCGCACCGAGGAGATGCGAGCGCAGATACCAGGAATTTTCATTGGTGGGATTGGCAACAAAGCCGCTACGGTACAGGCTGTACTCGTAGGGGCCGGCCACCGCCCGACCGGAGAGCGCAAAGGCATTCGATGCCGTGATGCCGCCGTTGGTTGCTTCGACCACCAGAATGCCGTCGCCGGTGGTCAGCGCGCCGAGGCCATCGGCATTCTTTATCCGCAGGAACGAATTGCCGCTCGCCGTACCGCCGTCGATAACGAGCCTGTCGGAAGGCGAGCCGTCCGTGCCGAGAAATGTACTGAGTTCCAGCGTACCACCAGCGCCAACATAGCTGTTGGTCACAGTCAGCGTGGTGTCGGGGTCAGGAGCTGTTCCATTTGTGATGATGATGCCAGCGTTCTTGACCTCGTCAATCGTCTGATTGAAACCCGCCAAGTCGAGCGCTGCGCCGCTCTCTATCGTATGCGCGGAACTGGAAATGAATACATTGGCCTTGCCTGCTACAAGCGCTCCGGCTTTTACGAGCGTATCGCCTGAATAGGTATTGTTGCCGCTCAGGATGAGCGAGCCCGCGCTGGTCTTGACGAGTCCGCCTGTTCCTGCAATATCGCCTGTTATTGTCGCGGTATTGCCAAACGTGTCGAACGTGCCATCGGTAGCGAGCACCACATTGCGGCTGAGTGTGATGCCCGTCGCGCCAAATCGCAGTGTGGGCGGTGCAGTGCCGCTGGCGCCTGTACTATCGAAGGTGAGGGGGTTGGTGTCGACGCCAAGATTGCTGTTCGCCGAAATCTGCAAGACGCCCTGCTCGATCGTCCAGGGTGTTCCCTGTGCAGGCGACCCCGTCAGCGTCCAGACGCTGTTTCCTGTTTTCAAGAATGTGGAGAAACCCTGATACTGCACGCTGGTGCCAAGGATACCGATCTTCGACACGTCAAATGTTGCATTACCTGAGCCGCCGAGCGCCAATGTGCTGCTTCCCGACTCGACAACGACATTGCCGTTCATGATGAAACCGGGGCCCAATTCCAGATAGTTGTTGCCCGTGGTAAAGATGATCGCATTCGCCTGTACCGTGCCGCTACCGTCGAACCCACCGCTGATGGTGCCGCTGGTGAGGACACGCAAATTGAAACCGTAAATTCCCTCGCCACCATTGCCGTGCGCGCCCTTTGAAAGATCCAGGCTGGTTCCTCCTTTGCCACCGGTAATCTCCGCACCGGCGTCATTGATGATCGTCAGATTCTCGGCGTAGATACCCCACCCGCCGGGGCCTCCCCCTCGGAGGACTGGATTTGCCTTGTCGCCGGCTGTTCCAGTGCCACCCTCGCCGCCAATGATCCTGCCTTTGTTGGTGATGGATGAATCTGGCTGTGCATTTTCAATGTACACACCGTCTCCACCGTAGCCGCCTTTCAAATACGTATAAGCATCATCGGGACCACGAGCGCCGCCATCGCCACCACCGCCTCCCTGGATGAGGCCAGTGTTGGTAATGGAAATGCTAACGTTTTTACCCCAAACGCCGTCTCCACCTATACCCGCAAGATTCCAGGTGTCGGGGTCTGCGTTGCCGGCACGCCCTCCCAGAACCGTCCCCGAATTGAGCAGTGTGTTACCGGAACTGCCCTCCAGAAAAACAATGCCGTTTCCGCCGCTTCCGCTTTCCGTAAAAGCGGTATCTTTCTTATTTGAATGCCCGCTATTGCCGCCGCGTCCGCCTTCGATGGCGCCGGAGGTGGTCACCGTGTTGCCATTACTGGAAACAAACAGACCGTTCCCGCCGGTGCCACCCTCGCCGACGGAACCATTAACGGAATTTCCCCCTTCTCCACCGCTGCCGCCCCTGATCGTTCCCGCGTTATTAAAAATGACAGGATTGGTTTCTATGACTACGCCGTAGCCGCCCGCGCCTCCGCCACCGCCGCCGCCCGTGCTTGCCCCGTTTCCGCCAGAGCCGCCGTTGCCTCCTTGGATCGTGCTCGTACTATTATTGGTCGCATTGGCATCTACCATCCTGCCGTGCGCCCCGCCGCCGCCACCGCCACCGCCTACAGCAACGGAACCGTCGTGGCCGGGGCTGCCATTAGGCGAAGCGGCAGTACCACCGGAGCTTCCAACACCTATAGTGCCTCCAGCACCGTTAGCATTTCCACCGTCACCGCCAGTCGTGCCAGCACCGCCGCCGCCGCCTGCCATGTTGCCCGCACTACCATTTGCGCCGGGTGTACCGAAGCTGGTCGGGTTACTCTGACCGCCTGTACTGTCTATACCAGTATTCGGAACCCCGCCTCCATAGCCACCACAGCCTTGTGGCTGCTCATTTGCTACGCGGGCACTGCCATCATTGCAAGCCGCCTGAGCCATCGCCAGTTCTGGCGTTAGCAGCAGCGTAAATATAGCAACGGTAGATAAACTGAGCGTTGTTGTTGTTTTGATGCGCCTTATGCCACCTAGCACTTTGTTCCTCTTACCCATTTCTCTCCTCCTGTTCATCAAAACCTGAACGATCGGAAGCAAGGTCAGAGAAACGTCCAGGCACCTGATTGCGATGCTATCGCTCGACAATTTACGATTGATGAGAACTATTTCCCATCATTCATTATTTGATACGCATAGTAAGCAAAATCGGCTATTTAAGTGGCACTGACCCCCAGTCCGGCATGTACTTGCTGTCATTGCAGCTCATGCTCGGAATAAGTCCATGCGCGGCGAGTCCGGGCAAAGATGTGTTCAAGGGCGTATTTATCCTGGTAAATTGGATGCCGTTGTCATTCAGCACCGTATGGATGGCATACGGCAGCGCCAGAGCATCCCGGTCGCAGACTGATGGAATGGACTCCTCCTGTTCCTACGGTCTCGTAATGTAGTCAGACTGGAAGAACAATCAACCAGAAAACAGCGAGCGTAGATACCGTCTTGCCGGCCTCGTACAACCGTTTGACAAAACAGGTGATGTACGTTATAATGTACATGTGCGATAATTGCACTAATCAAAAGGTGGCCGCTATGCTGAATACCAATGCAACCAATTTCAGAAAAGATATGTTCAACCTTTTAGAACAGACTATAAGATTCAACGAACCCATCAATATAAGCACGAAGGACGGTAACGCCGTCGTTATCAGTGAAGAAGATTATAACGGGTTGATGGAGACCTTGTATCTGTCATCAATGCCTGATGTGAAAAATACCATTCTCGAAGGACTCAATACCCCCATATCCGAGTGCATACCGGAAAA